>CAIZNF010000480.1 GCA_903934275.1 uncultured Nitrosomonadales bacterium | reverse complement strand
TAAAATAGCCATCAGCCACGATATTTCGGATATTATTCCAGCGATTTAGCAAGTTACTTTAAAAAAATAGAAATAAGATCAGGGAGTATGAGTGGCTGACGCGGAATTTCAGGTTGAAGATCTGTCAAATGGGACCAAGCGGGTGATTCTCACCGGTGCGTGGTCTTTGCGCGGAGTACAGAACAACTTTTCCGATCTGCGCGGTCATCTGGCTGTTTTTTTTGGCAACCCGTTCACGCACTGGGATCTGAGCGGTGTGGAGCAGCTCGACAGTGCCGCAGCAGTGATGCTGTGGACGGGCTGGGGGAAACACGTGGATCAGCGCATGTTGTTGCGTCCAGAACATACCGCCATGTTTGATATGTTAGCCACTTTACCGCCCGCGCATTCGTTCGCGGCAGGACGCAGCAACTTGGTGGCACCGTTGCGCTTGCTGTGGGATAAGTACCTGGAATTCTTCGATCACCTCGTCGGTTTTCTTAACCTCGTGGGCAGTTTGATACTCGAATTCTTCTACATTCTGAGGAACCCGCGCAACATTCCATTCAAAGAGATAACCGCCAATTTTTATAAAGGCGGCGTGCAGGCTTTGCCGGTGACCGCGTTGGTGAGCCTCATGATCGGCATCGCAATGGGCTACCTGATGGCACTTCAGTTGCGCAAATTCGGAGCCGACATATACATCGTCAATATCATCGGCGTGGCCGGTATCCGTGAGCTCGGCCCCATACTGATGGCCATCATTGTGGCCGGGCGTTCCGGCTCTGCGATGACGGCGCAAATCGGCGTGATGCGCGTCACCGAAGAGATTGATGCACTGTCCACTATGGGCATTTCGCGCACCTTGCGGCTGATTCTGCCGAAAGTGATCGGGCTCGCGCTGGCCGCTCCTTTGCTGGCTTTCTGGACATCAGCATGGACGGTTTTCGGCGGTATGCTGGCAGCCAAGATGCAGCTCGGAATCAGCATGGAATTTTTTCTGGATTACCTGCCCCAGGTTGTCCCGCCGGTAAACCTGACATTGGCCGTGCTCAAGGGATTGATCTTTGGCATATTGGTGACCCTGATCGCCTGTCACTTTGGCCTGCGCATCAAACCCAACACCGAAAGCCTGTCTGGTAGCACCACCTCGTCGGTAGTGACCGCGATCACTACCGTGATACTGGTTGATGCCGTAATCGCCATTGTCACCAGAGGTGTCGGATCATGAGCGAGAAGAGTCTCATCTGTGAAATTAACGGCGTTTGGACCCAATATGGTTCGACGGTGATTCATCGCGACCTTAACCTCGGCATAAGAACAGGCGAGGTGACAGCGATGGTGGGCGGCTCCGGCAGCGGAAAAACCACTTTGTTGCGCCACATCATAGGCCTCACCAGCCCCTCGCGCGGCGAGATAAATTTGTTCGGTGCGAATCTTGCGCTGCTCGACCGGGATGCAGCCCGGCAAGCGCGCAACCGTTTCGGCATGTTGTTCCAGCAGGGCGCACTGTTTTCCGCGCTTTCGGTGTATGAGAACATCGCGTTCCCATTGCGCGAGCTGCGCCAGTTCGACGAGGAAGCCATTCATCTGTTGGTCATGCATAAACTGACACTGGTCGAGCTCGAACCGAAACATGCATGGCTGTTGCCGTCACAATTATCCGGCGGTATGATTAAGCGCGTCGCCTTGGCGCGCGCCTTGGCGCTGGAGCCAGAACTGCTGGTGCTGGATGAGCCGACCGCCGGTCTCGACCCGGATCGCAGTGAAATGTTCGTCAGGTTGATCAAGAGCATCAGGAAACAACTTGGCCTGACCGTCATCTTTGTCACCCACGATCTCGATACTCTGGTGGGCATGACCGACCGCGTAGCTGTACTTGCCGATCAACATATAATCGCTTCATGCAGCCTGCCCGAGTTGGCTAATGTTGACCACCCCTTCGCCCAAAACTTTTTTAAAGGTGTCAGCGAACGCCTGGAACGGACTGAATAAATGGAAAATCGCCCCTACACACTGATCGCCGGATTGTTTGCCGTGTTGCTCGGAATCGGACTCTTTGTCTCCTATTGGATGCTGCATGGCAGCTCGCGCGTACCGCACAACAGTTATCACATGAGCTCCAAGAGCCCCGTATCCGGCTTGAATAAGCAGGCTGCGGTACGTTTCCGTGGCGTGGATGTCGGGCATGTCGAGAGCATTAAAAGGAACCCCGACAACCTGCTCGAAATATTCGTGGAAATCTCGGTGGAAAAGAGTCTGCAACTGACCAAGAAATCGTATGGGCATCTCGCCGGGCAAGGGCTGACCGGGCTTTTGTATATCGAACTGGACGATCCGGGAACCGACAAAACCCCCTTGGGCGACCAAAAAATGCAGCTCAGTGAATCCGATATGTCCAAAATACTGGCATCCGGCAGCAATGTGGTGACCAAAGTGGAAGACGTGGTGGCTAATGCCAACAAACTGATCATGAGCCTGAACATGGTGCTGGACGACAGGGGCCGACAACGCATCAGCCGCCTGCTGGAGAATCTCGACGATGCCAGCGTGGAACTGAAGCCTCTGCTGAAAGCCTCCACGGCCACCATGGATGCGGCACGACCCAGCTTCGTCAAGCTCAACACCACCCTGGATGAAATCAGCAAGGTCGGAGCGACAATGAACGAAGAGACGTTGCCGCGCATACACCAACTCACGCATAAGCTGGATCAGGATGCGGTGAGCCTGAACCGGCTGCTCACCACGCTGGATGAACATCCCGAGAGTGTCCTTTTCGGTAAACCCGCTCCCCGTCCTGGCCCGGCTGAAAAGAGTCACAAGCCATGAGGCGCGGTGTACTGCTGCTCGGCCTTATTTTGCCCGGTTTTATCCTGCAGGGATGCGCACCGCCGGTCACGCGCGACATTATGATATTCGCTTTAGCACCTGCAAAGCCCGCACAAAGCCTGTCTGTCTCCGTGCTGCTCGCGCCGATCGGTGCCGCACCGGCTTATCTGGGCAAGGATCTGCTTTATCGCCTCGGTTACGCCGACAACCAGCTTCACCCCTATAGCAACAGCAGATGGGGTGCGCCGCCCATCGATATGTTGGCTTCGGTTTTGCGCCAGGCAGCGGGCGGTAACTTGCTGATGCTGGACCAATCACAACAGCTTGCCCGCTGCACCTTGCGTATTGAACTCACCACTTTTGAACAGGTATTCACCGACGCGCAGAACAGCCATGCCGAACTTGGTTTGCATTTTTCTTTAATACAGTTGCGCAACCAGCGTGAGCTGGGAAGCAGCAAGCTGCACTTCGATATTCCGGCGCAAACCGCAGATGCGCAAGGGGGCGCAATCGCGCTGGAAAAAGCCAGCCATCAGGCCGCAAGCCAAATAACCGAATGGCTGAACCATTCGCTTGACCCCGCTGTTTCCGGCATAAATCCCATTCGCGCCGCCTGCGAACGCTGATTCCATTTCTCAAGTATCGCAGGTCGGGCTGCGCCCAACCGCTCCTACAAGGGCTTTGTGTGCGTAGATGAGCATCGCTACGGATGTACCTACAAACGGCAGTTTCATCCGCAGATTACGCAGATTGACGCAGATTTTCAGTCGGTTGCGGATATGTACCCAATCACCCAGTAGGTGGGTAGGCAGTCCTGTATTACTTGTTGTGTAATCGGCGAAAATCTGCGTAATCTGCGGACAACTGCT
>CAIZNF010000479.1 GCA_903934275.1 uncultured Nitrosomonadales bacterium | reverse complement strand
TCACCAAAACCTGTGCAAGCATCAGCAATATTTCTTCCAACATAGTTAGGCTCATCAGCTGTGTCCTTAATCCATGCGTATGGACCATTACCAAAATCAGCCATTATGGTAATTGTTAGTGAGGGCATAATCTTTTCTTGTTTCTGTTTATTCTTGTGAAAATAGCGATTAATTACTTCCTTCATCATCTTAATATGAAATTTGAATTGGTAAAATTGGGTGAGGGTTTTTGAATCGCCCTAGGCAGGTTTGTGCCGATGGATTTTGAGGCTAGGAATCGGGCCATAAGAGCTGATTCTTGGTTCACAATTGGATCGAGCGAGAGTGGCCAGAGTTCGGGTAGTGCCGAAAGATTGAATAATAATGCTTGTAATAATGGATTAATGGTGAGATATTTCAGTTGGGGCGGTTGAATTTCCTATCCGTCATTAAACCCTCGGTGGGCAGCCGTGTAGACGGCTATGACAACGCCCTGGCCCAGACCCTTAAGGGGCTGTATAAAGCCGAGCAGATCCATCGCCGGGGCCCTTGGAAATCCAGGGAGTCCTTGGAACTGGCCACCCTGCAATGGGTGAACTGGTTCAACAACATTCGACTCCTCGAATCCATCGGGTATATCCCGCCGGCCGAGGCTGAGGCATACTATTGGTGGGAACTCACCCAAAAGGCCGAGACCGCGCACCCAACTTAAACCCAATAGCCTCCTCAATTCCCGGGGCGGCTCAACAAGGGGTTCTCTTTGGAGCCTTAAATTGGGTGGATTGAGCTTTAACTGGGGTCAAGTGTGTGTGATGAGTATGGTCCACTGCAATGCTCGTCAATAAAATTAACGATTAATAGGTGCCGTCAAATGAATATACTGTTAACTAGATCATTCCTCCTGGTCACCAGCTTGGTGTTTTATGAAGGGTATGCATTTTCACAGGAAAACATAGTCGTCCCTCCGGCACTCAATGTCCTGCCCAAAACCATTGAGAAGCCACGCATAGTAATTATGCTTCAAAAAGATGTTGGGCAGGAAGCCCCTAATCCCATCGATCCTGATGTACTTAAACAACTATCCTTAAAGGCCGGTATTGATCTAGCCTGGGAGGCCAATACGTGTTCTAACGGGCAAATTCTTTCGATGCCATTTGCAGTAACAGTGGAACAGGCGCGTCAAGCAGCAAAAGCACTTAGCCTTGAATCCGGGGTCCTTTGGGCTGATGTAGAAGCAGGGGGAACCCCGGTCAAGTCAAAATCTGCAACAGCCAAAAATGACATTCCTGACGGCACCGATGGCATCAGTCGTTTTATCGTCAAAATTCGTGGGGACAACTTGTCCTCGGAATTAGATTCGGGCCTGCTATCGACATTGGTATCTGCAACTGGGTTGAACTTGAAGGTGGCCTACAGAACCACGAGGGCCCGCATCCTGAGTCTTGAAGAGCCGATCTCCCTCGAAAGGGCGAAGGCCGCTCAAAACGCCCTAGAGCAGCTTCCGGAGGTGGTGTATGCAGACCCCGATCAGCGTGTAAATATTCAGGCGGTCAGCACGGTTACGCCAAATGATCCGCTCTTTTGGAGAAACTGGCATCTTCAAGGTCCGAGTGCTGCCTTAGTTCCTGACTCACCTGATGACTTTGACGGTTACGGGGGAGCCGCCAACGTTCAAGCCGCTTGGCAAGTAACAAAGGGCAGTGCCGCGACGGGGGTCGCTGTAGTCGATACTGGCATCCTCTTTGATCACCCTGATCTTAAACGATCTCTTGGACGGCAAAAAAACAAGCGTGGCTGGGACATGATCAGCGTTACAGCCCCAGCAAGAGATGGCAATGCCCGGGATTCTGATGCCCAAGATGAGGGTGATTGGCTCGATGCGGCTGTCGGGTGTAATGGCTCGCTTACTTCCAGTAGTTGGCATGGAAGTCATGTGGCTGGGACCATTGCCGCAACCACGAATAATGGGGTTGGAGTATCCGGCGTTAATTGGAATGCAAGGATTGTCCCGGTGAGGGTACTTGGCGCATGCGGGGCATCTGATGCAGATCTTACCGATGGAATTTTTTGGGCGGCCGGCAATAAGGAAGTGCCAGATACACAGCCAAACCGGACGCCAGTGAAGGTTATCAACCTGAGTATAGGAGGACCTGGGGCTTGCTTTAGTGCCGATCAGGAAGCCATCGACTATGCTTTATCGAAAGGCATAAGTGTGGTTGTGTCAGCGGGTAACGATTCAATAGATGTCGCTGGTTTTGAGCCCGCCAGCTGCCATGGCGTGATCAGCGTCGCAGCGCTGAATCAGCTAGGAGATTTGGCTTATTACAGTAATTACGGAAAATCAGTCACTCTTGCCGCGCCAGGTGGGCAGCAAGTTTTTGACATCTTAATTAAGAATCCCACGAACGGAGAGGAGACCCCTAGTAAGCTCCCACTCGACTGGGGAATTTGGTCGACTGTCAACAGCAGCTCAACCTCACCCGACAAGGGAGAGATGACCTACGGATCACTTCAAGGAACCAGCATGGCAGCCCCCGTTGTCAGCGGCGTGGTTTCCCTGATGTATGCCGCGGACAGGAAGCACAAGTTAACCCCGGGCTTGGTGATCAAGATTCTTCAGGATACTGCACGCAAATTCGTTCCCACAAAACCCATCTTGGTGATTTCTTCAATATACGATTGGAGTAATGAGATTCCAACCTCATGCACAACTGATCGCCTTGGCGAATGTGGGGCGGGAGTGGTTAACGCCGAGGCTGCCCTCGAGGCCGTTCGTGAGCTAAGGTAACCTACTGCAAGTTGAAAATGGGTGGCTGTCTCACAGCATCGCATGGTGCTGCCGCCTTGGATAAAGGTGAACGACCTTAAGCGAATGAGATGGGTCAGATAGTCACAACCGTCAAAAAACGAGCCGGATTCTAAGCCACCCATTTCAACGGGATCCTGACCCTCGGTAAATCCAATGAAGTGTTTAAAGACATCCTACCTCGATTTGAAGCTCTGAAAGCAACAAACCCTAAAGTACAAGCTGCGTTTAATAGAGTACTAAAGGCACTAAAGCAGAAGATATTGTCGAAGAAGCATTAGCATATTATTTATAGGAAAATCCAAAGTCATCACTAGCACAAAGAATCGTTGAATGGTTCCGTCAAGCTGTCAGAGCGCTACAACAGACTGAATAAAATTGCCATAATTAAGTGTTACTGCAAGCACATCACCAGACGCTTCTTTTAAAATGAAGCCTAGTTTAGTAAAGTCCATGCCGCCTACCAGCACACCAATGGGTGGCATGATCACATCAGCAACAAGAGACGCAATGATTTTGCCAAAAGCGGCGCCTATAACAATACCTACCGCCATGTCAACGGCATTGCCTTTGACGGCAAATTCTTTAAATTCTTTCAAAATACCCATAAAATATATTCATTTTTTAGTGTTAATAAGAAAATTGTTTGTTTTTTATTTGCAAAGGCACTTTGCCAAATTTATTTTAAAACAGTGAGCTTTTAGGCAAAAAAGCCCTAAAGCTGCCGCTGGTGAATGACTCTTTATGACACATAGGAGCCACAGGGACGGCCGTCGGCACAGGCTTAGCAAATACAGAAAAGATAGTAACCGCCTGTCTCGCAAATACAGCGGCACAAGTCGCAGCAAACTATAGTTTAAATGGTTTTAGCGATTGGTATTTACCAT
>CAIZNF010000478.1 GCA_903934275.1 uncultured Nitrosomonadales bacterium | reverse complement strand
CCGGGCAGCTCGATCATGCCGGGAAAAGTGAATCCGACCCAGTGTGAAGCTCTGACCATGCTGTGCTGCCAGGTATTCGGCAACGATGTTGCGATCACCATCGGCGGAGCTTCGGGTAACTTCGAACTCAATGTATTCAAGCCGCTCATCGCGCACAATTTTGCGCAGAGCGTGCGCTTGTTGGCAGACGGCATGGAGAGTTTCGACGAGTATTGTGTGCGTGGCATCGAGGCCAATCGCGCGCGCATCACGGAGTTGCTGGAGAGCTCGCTGATGCTGGTAACTGCGCTGGCTCCGCATATCGGCTACGACCGCTCTGCCGAAATCGCCAAACGCGCCCACCGCGATGGTAGCACGCTGAAGCAGGCGGCATTGGCGTTGGGTTATGTCAATGAAGCCGATTTCGATCTGTGGGTACAGGCGGCGGAGATGGTGCATCCAAAAACAATTTGAGCAATTCGATTTTGACTCGTGCAATCCATTTTTTTGCGCAAGTAATAAAAATGCAGCCAAGCTCTCAGCAGCACTTGTTGTGCGGCAAGGGGCCGCTAGGACTCCAGTACCCTCAATTCTGTATTCGTATAGCGCAGCCGGCTCGCGAGTACGCTGGCGAGACCCTCCATGAGGCCGAGGGCAAGCTTCTTGTGTTCTTCGGCCACCGTGTCGAAAGTTTTGCGCGAAAGCACATAAAGTTCGGCATCGGAAAATACCACTGCATCTGCGGAGCGCACATCGCCATCGAGGAAAGCCATTTCGCC
Source organism: uncultured Nitrosomonadales bacterium (assembly GCA_903934275.1). Lineage (GTDB taxonomy): Bacteria > Pseudomonadota > Gammaproteobacteria > Burkholderiales > Gallionellaceae > Gallionella. Next base: position 2,107 of record CAIZNF010000478.1, on the reverse strand, counting down.
AAAAAATGCCCCCCGGCCAAAAGTGCCGAGATGGTGGCTCTGTTTTTCTGAAAGTGGCAGCATGATGCGCACCGCACCCTTGCGAATCAGAAAAAGTTCGTCGCCGAAATCGCCACGCTTGAAGATTTTGTCACCCGCCTTGTAGGAACGCTTTTCCATGTTCTGTTCCAGTGCTGCCAGCGTATCCGCTTTGCGGCCTTTGAACAGCTCTATCTCGTTGAGGGCAAGCGCTTCTTGCTCGCCAAGTTCGCAGATTGCGTCCTTGAGAATACGATCCTCAACCCACTCCAGCGCTTCGTCGAGTTCGCCGAATACGCGCACCGGGCTTTCAGGGCGCACCAAGCCGACCTGGTCGAAATATTGCTGCATGTCGCGACCCGAGGGAAGGTTCTGCGGCAACTGGCTGAAGATAAGAAAGCCTTGGCGCTCGGCGAGCATGTCTTTGACCTGATCCAGCATGTGGGCGGCGGTGACATCGACGGATTGAACGCGGCGCATGTCGAGGATGATGTAGTCCCGTGTCTTCAGTTCCGGCTCCAGTGCCGAGTAAAGCTGGTTGGTGGTGCCGAAGAACAAGCTACCTTGAAGCTCAACGACAATACCGCGCTCGCCGTGTGCAACAAGAATTTCCATTTCTTCATGCGTCCGTACACGTTTCGAAAAAGTTTCGTTGCAACGAACTTTGTGGCGGACGACGGTGCCGCCAATTTGCTCGCGGATGAAGAGGAACACGGCAAGAATGATGCCAACGCCAGATGCGGCGATCAGGCTGATCGTCAGCGCCGTGACAACAACGGCAGCGATGACAGCAAAATCCAGCATCGTAGAACGTTGCTTGAGAAACTGGAAGCTGTGGCGGTCAATCATGCGCACGCCGATGACTATCAGGATCGCGGCAAGCGCTGCCACCGGCACCCAAGAGATAAATGCGCCGAGTAAAAGGAAGGCGATCAAAGCCAGCACGCCTTCAAAAATACCCGAATACCTGCTCATCGCGCCACTGGAGATATTGACCAGCGTCGCACCCATTGTGCCGGCACCGGGGATGCCGCCGATCACGGCAGAAGCGACGTTGCCCAAGCCTTGGGCGATCAGCTCGCGGTTTGATTTGTGGCGCGAGCGCGTCAGTGCATCAAGCACCACGCAGGTCTTCAGGGTGTCGATGGAAAGTAGCACGGCCAGCGTCAGCGCGGGAACTGCGATGTGCATGATCTGTTCGAAACCGATCCCACTCATGGCGTGCCAGCGGCTTGTCATGGCATCGGTAAAGCTGCCCCCACCGCCGAGCGAGCCGACGACAAATGAGTTGCCTTCAAGCGTAAGCAGTACCGGATCTGCCAATCCAAGCCCGAAATACGCCAACACGCCTGCCAGCAGTCCGAGAATCGCTGCCGGTACCAGCTTGGTAACGCGCGGTGCACCGAGCATGACGACGATAGTTACCGCACCGACGATCATGCCCTGCCATTTCCAGAGTCCCGGTGCGGCAAGTGATTCCCAGAAATGCATACCCTTGGGGGCACCGAGAAGTTTTGGCACTTGGGCGGCGATAATGTAGAGACCGACCCCAGACAGGTAGCCGCTGACCACCGGATAAGGCATGTACTCGATCAGCCGCCCGAGCCTCACCGTGCCGAAGAATATTTGCAGCAGCCCCGCAGTGAGTCCGAGCACCGAGAGCATCAGTATCACCGTCGGCAGATCGCCGCCATTGTGCATTGATTCGAGCGCAAATGCCGCCAGCACCGCTGCTGCAGGAGCGCACGGGGCAGTGATGAGCCGATTGGTGCCACCCAGCGCCGGGGCGATAAGACCGAGGGCGGTTACACCGAGGATTCCGGCCAATGCACCCTGCGCCGCGTAGGAAGCACCAAGCGGCGAATAGATAGTGACACCGAAGGCAATGGCCGAAGGCAGCGCGACAAGCATCGCGGCAAGACCACCCCAGAAAGCTCCCGCCTCAGGTTTAGGTAGCTTCATGATTCACGCTCCCGATTTACAGGCTTATTCCAATCCACATTAGCAGCAGTAACGCACATTACTTTCCGAAGGATACCCTCAAATGCGCTTCTGTATCTCGTATTTTGCACGGAAATTCGGTTGGTTT
>CAIZNF010000477.1 GCA_903934275.1 uncultured Nitrosomonadales bacterium | reverse complement strand
TTTGCCCAAGCTACGCACTTTTATTTTTACCTCACAAATTTTTATGTGAAAGCCGCAGGCTCAGGTGCTTACAAGTCCCTGCTCCCGGCTCGCTGGTTGCGTAAATCATTCCGCCATGCCGTTCCACGATACGGCGGCAAACCGATAAACCGATTCCCGATCCAGAATACTCGCCACGGCCATGCAACCGTTTGAAGGCTTCAAATATCTGCTCGGCATACTGCCGCTCAAAGCCGATACCATTGTCCTGGCAGCTCAAATGCAGCATATCTCCCTCCAAACTATGTTTGCTTTTCTCGTCAATAGTGACAGAAATAGTGGGGCGTACGCCTTCGCGACGATATTTTAACGCATTGCCAATAAGATTCTGGAACAACTGCATCATTTGAATTTTATCGGCTTCAATCACGGGCAGCGAATCAAAGTGGATTGTAGCCTGTGTTTCCTCAATTTGCAGTTCGAGCGTATTGCAGGCTTCAGCGGCGACTTGATTGAGATCGGTCGGAACAAAGGGGCGCTGGCTCGCATTCACGCGGGAATACATCAACAAATCTTCAATCAGCTCCTGCATCCGTCTGGCGGCAGCAACCATGCGCTGGAGAAAGTCGAGAGAACGCCCCTCCAGCTTGGTGCTGCTGATCAACCTGTCACCGAAGGACTGAATTTTTCGCAATGGCTCTTGCATATCATGAGAAGAAATATAGGCAAATCTTTCCAGCTCTTCGTTGGAACGCAGCAGATCTACTTCGCGTTGTTGCAAGGCAGATTCGGCGCTGAGGCGACCAACTGCAATGGCGATGGCGTTAGCCAATCGTGGCAGAAAAATCTGCTGTTCAGACGACAAGGTATCGTTTGTTACTGGTAGAAGCAATTCGCCTACGCATTCGTTGCCAATGATGAAAGGCAGGCAGCAAATGTTATTTGCCGCTATGTGTTCGATGCGCATTCCCGTTGAATAGGCTACTGCGGTTATATCGACGGGTTCCATTCCGAGCGTGGCCGCAACGTAGAAGCTTTTATCATTGCGGGCCAGATTGATTTGTCCGGCCGGTTTACAGGGCAACCATTCGGCAGCGGCGGCGATCAGGGGCAAAGCGGTTGTTGCAAACTGGTTCAGATTGCTATGTTGCAGCGCCAGTAGCGCAAGATCGCCCAGCAACTGGTCTTCATGGTGGCTGCGGCGCAACTCGGTGTTGGTGCGAATCAGTTGCACCGATAGCCGGTTGAACAATTGGACAATGTTGCCCAGCTCGTCGCGCCCCGGCAAAACAATCTCTTGCGGCGCATCACCGCGTTGCAGATGATCGACAACATTTTTGAGATTGCTGGCGGTATTACGGATGGAATAGTAAAAAGCCATCATCAGATAGCCGATGACAAGCATCCCAAGTACGAATGAAATAACCAGAGTATTTCTATGAATATTAAGGTGGCCGATATCATCTTCAAACCTCATGCGATTAAACTCTGTAGTCATTTTGAGCAAGCGATAGCCGCTGGAAATGGCCTCAGTTCCACGGTCAAAATAAAGCGATGCAGAGATGGCTGGCGCAACAGGTTGCAACACTTGCGCTTGAATCAGCGCAGAGTAGTCCTCGGCCTGGCTGATCGCTTGACTAGACAGATCGGCAAAGGCAGCCTGTAATGATCGGCTACGTTCGAAGGCAAACCCCATGTTGCGCTTCACTTCATCGGAGAGCTTCGAAACAGATGACATTAACCGAATAAATTCACGATATTCTTTATCGGTGATTTTTCCGTCCGCGATCATGCCCGATCCGCTGCCGCGCAACTGCCCCAATGCCTCGATAAGCTGTGGCAGATAATGAAAATTTACTTCAATCAAATGGCGTGTGGCGGGATCATCTTCGGTGTAAAGCGTGCTGTTGATGGTGATGCGGTAAATCAAATCCAGATAGCCTGCAATCAAGGCGGTGTGCTGTTGCCAACTTGCTTCGGTGGTCAATTGACGGGCTTCGCCATGCAGCTTCAACCAGCGGGAGCGAACCTGCAGCCATGGTTCGCGAAGCTGCAAGATAGCTCCAAATTGCCGGTCTGCGGCATCGGCATCGGCCAGAGCTTTTTCCAAAGCCGGTTGCATGGCTGCAATTTTGACGCGAAAATTCTCATCACCCCGCAGCAGGCCCTTGTTCATGCCGCGATGCTGCGGACTCAATTCAAGCAACGCAGAAACCTGGATCGCATATTTCAGCCCGTCCATTGCAAGCTGCTTCTCCCGGACATGCTGATGAACGTCTTCCAAAAGGTAATAACTGGCGTAAGTGAGCGGAATCAGCAGCAACAGAAAAGTAAGCATAAATTTTTCCGCGAACTTGAGGTTCTGCACGAGCCTGATACCGGGAGCCAGCAGTGATATTAAAAATGTCGATTGCGGGTTCATGCGCCCGCACCATCCGTTTTGGGCAGTATGCGGGTTTCGTAGGTTGGGCAAAGCGTAGCGTGCCCAACATTGCATTGCGTTGGACACGGCCTCCGGCCTTTACCCAACCTACACAAACTGATGCCGTGAACCAGCATGGAGATCAAAGATGGCAATAGATTATTCATGCATCCGCTCCATGCTGCCCGGGCAATGAAATTTGCACGGTGGTGCCGAGATCCACGGCGGAAGCCAGCGCAATGGTACCACCCAACAGGCCGACCGCCTTGAGCACCATAGTGAGGCCAGCTCCTGCGCCAGCATAATGGTCGCGGCTGTGCAAACGTTCAAATAGATCAAACACGCGCTGATGATATTCCGGGTCGATACCGATACCCTCGTCGCTGACGGTCAACAACAGCCGATCATGCTCGATGTTCCATGCAATGTTTACTTGCGCTGGACTCTCAGCCTTGGTGTACAACAGGGCGTTTTCCACCAGTTCCCGCAAAATTGTTTCCAGCAGCACTGGATCGCTTGTCCACACCAGCGATTGATCCGCCTGCCATTTCAGGGATGTGCCAGTTGGCAGATTGCGGTAATGGGCGGAAATTATTTCTCCGGTAAACTGTGCGACCAAAACAGTTTTGAGCTTAACCGGATGGGTGACAAGCCGCGCGTATTGATGCAGGCGGCTGACAATCTGCTCCATAGTGTGAGTGGCGGCAACCATGCGTTGCAAATACATGCCGCCCCTCTCGCTCAACTGCGCGGCCTCACGCCGTTGCAGAATTTCCGCAAAGCCGTGTATGGCGCGAATGGGCGCATTGAGGTCGTGACACATGCGGCGGATTTGCAGATGCATATCCGACAG
>CAIZNF010000476.1 GCA_903934275.1 uncultured Nitrosomonadales bacterium | reverse complement strand
TGGCAATGTTGCAGGATCTGCATCCATCGGTGCTTCTGGGTGGAACTTAGCTGCTGTTGGAATAGCACCCATCAATGATAAATTCAGCTTGTTAGGAAAGCTCGGAGTTGCAAATATTCAAAATGACATTAGACTAACCGGTACTACTGGCGCAGTATCTCTAAGCGGCTCTAAAACCGATTTGCTTTTTGGTGTTGGTGCAAAGTATGACATCACCAATACTGTTTTTGCGCGCTTTGATTTGGATAGCTATAAATCTGGCGTTTCTGGTGTTTATTCGCGCAATACTTATTGGGGAATTGGTCTAGGATTCAAATTCTAAGCATAGCGACACAAGTTTGAATTGGAATCATTAAGACCAGCTTAGTATTCACGTGACTGATGAGTGGGAAAAAGGATTTTGCTATCTCAAAGAATTTGCAGATAGGGAGAGGCATTGTTTGCTTCCTGCTCAGTATAAAGCGCCAGATGGATACCGGCTTTGGAATTGGGTAAATAATCAACGTGCAAGAAAAGGTACCCTATCGCAGGAGCGCAAGACACGGTTGGAAACACTAATCGGCTGGACATGGAATCCACGTGCAGATAATTGGGAAAAAGGTTTTTTTTATCTCAAAGAATTTGCAGACAGAGAGGGGTATGCCGTAATCCCGAGACATTATAAAACGGTCGATGGATATCGGGTTGGTGTTTGGGTAAGTGCGCAACGATACAGAAAAAATAGTATTTCATCGGAGCGAATAGCGCGCCTGGAAGGACTGCCCGGATGGGTTTGGCAAGTTAAGCAACTAGGGGGTAGGCGAAATCCAGTGACTGGAAGTTAAACTTGTCGGGAGTTCAAGCTTCGCCCTGCGCCCTGTTTGCCTTTAAATCAGAACAGTTCAACGTCGTCCGAATGATCCTTCATCTGGGACATGAATTTTTCGAGCGCATCTTTCACTGCCATACCTCCAAGTACGGCTTCGAACATTTCAACTTCTTCGCGCATTGTGTATTTTGAACGAATTTTTTCTTGCAGCGCGGCCCATTCATAAGGGTTGTTAAGGCGTGAGCTATCGTTGATCAATGTGGAGAGTGAAGCCAAGCTATGGTTAACGTGTGAGAGGCGCTGCACCAGCCTATCATAGAACTGGAAAGCGATAATCGCCTTATGCACTATGCCTGAAACGTTTTCAGTGGCACCCAGTAAGCTGGCTTTGGTGTCGCTCAACTCCCCTTTATCGGGCAGGGCCACAATTGTGTCGTTGATCATGCGCATATAGCCAGCCATCGTGGTGAATGCGTCGGTCAGCACTTCCACCGAGCTGTTGCTGTCTTTCATCGCGGCTTCGATTTGCCCGGCGGACAGCTCGATCATCAGCACTGTTTTTCGTGCCTGGCTCAAATCAATGTCTGGTGCGGGCGCTTGATTGGCTGGCATTTTATCTATGTTGTTTGTCATCGTGATCTCCTGTCGGGTGGTTGCTACGCTTGGCAAGCTGATTTTTACCTGCCGTGATTATCAAACATTTGCCCGGCCAGCGTGGGCGCGGGAGTAACACTCTGTAAAAATTAAAATCCCATTGAAGCGAGTAAATCATCCACTTCATCTTGCCCATTGACGCAATCTGGCCTAGTGACCATTGCCGGGCCCGAGGTCAGTCCCTTGCTTGAGATGAGTGAATCCTTGCTGTTCGGCGCATATTCACGCAGGATATCGAGCAGAATTATTTCAATTTCTTCTGCGGCGCTCAAAATTTTATGGATCATCTGGCCTGCGACATCGCGAAACTCCTGTGCTTCCATAATCAGCAGCAGGTTGTGATGTACGGCTTCTTCTGCAGCGGCTATTTCTCCCAATTGAGAGATAGTTTTCTGAACCAGTTTGTGGTGTGCGAGGTCTTCCGCTTTTGACAGTTGCTTGGACAGGCGGGCGCAGGATTTGCGTGTGGTGTCGACAAGCGGTAATGAGCTTTCTACGGCACTGAGGGTTTTTTCCGATGCCTCATGCATGGTCTGATCAATAAAATTCAGCCGTGCGCGCGCATCCGGCATGGTCGAGGCACTTTGCTGCAAGCCCTTGGCGTGACCGAGCTCTTTGAGCAAACGGTGCATTCGGGCAGCGGCGCGACCAATGTCCGCTACTTTTTTTTCCGAGAGCTCGGTGTTTGTTTTGCGTGTGGCCATCAGTCATATCTCCCAAAAGGTTCGGGAGAATAATAGCAAAATCAGCCATGTATAGGTAACGTAAATGTAGCAGTCATCGGGAAGGGTTAATTCATTCGCCCGTGGACGGATAAATCTGCCCCTATCTAATCTCTGCGAGAACCGCTTCGCGGACAGACTTATTGCCGTTTATCGGGCTATATGGCTAGCTCGCGGTACGCCTTTTCAAGCTTTGTGGCGAAAGATTCGCTTGGTATGTCGCTGCAATACACCATACTTATCACCCAATCACGGCGGTCGAAGCCAATCAATTCGTTGAATGTGATCGCTCCTTCCCGATTCGTATCGGTATCATCCCGCCTGATGCCCATACGGTCTAAAATCATGGGTATCCGGTTAAGCCGGAGATGTTGTTCCGGGTTCAACAGAACGGCTTCGAAATCTTCTATGTAATTGCGCAATTCCAGTGAGCTGGTGGCGGACTGGATGCCCGCTAACGCTTTTGATAGCTCCCCTTCCAGAGCGGGTCGCTCTCCCGCATCAGCCACGCGCAAACGGGCGATCAGGGCATCCTTTTTCTGCAACTGAGATTGCTTATCCTGTTTGCGAGCCCCAATTCGTTTTTTTACTTTGCCCACCAAACTGTCGAAAAAACTCCAGGCAACCATATCTCTTGATTGCTCCTCGCTGGGTGCGGGATCCTCAAGAGTATGGGTAGTGAAATAGACCACTTTTTGAACCACGTCACGCTGTATCGTTTGGCCTGACAACTCCATTCCAACCATGGTTTTTTCAAAGCGCCGCATACCCATCAATGCATACAACTCACTGGTAGAGGGAAATTTGCTGTGATGATCCTGCAAGGCACGGCTGGCGTTGAATGCATCCTGGATAAAATCTATGGATGGGAACAGGGCATGAACAAAAGGATCCCTGGCATACGACTCACGGTTGAGCACCACAGGGCCGGGCACACTGGTCGCCAGGCTGCGGGCATATTCCAATGCGGTTGCGACGGATTTGCGGTAAATCCTGGGATATCCACCGGCCTGCTTGAGCAGAGGCTCAACTGCGGAGACAGCCCGGTCGATGGCTGGCAACAACCCTGGAATATCTTCTTCCCGATCTCGACCAAACAAGTTCCCGAACATTCCCATTACATTCCCCCTCGAATCAGGAACAGTGTTCGCCCAGTATACCTGCTTGCCCATGCCGCAAACAATCGGGAAAATGTAGCCCCACACAAGACCCAGGGCAATCGCATCAAATTTCCCCGAAACCAAGCAATGCTTCACGGTATGAATCCGAAGATGCCGCGAGGATACGTTTGGTTGGGATGCCAACTTTTCGCTTTGACGTATCGGTG
>CAIZNF010000475.1 GCA_903934275.1 uncultured Nitrosomonadales bacterium | reverse complement strand
GCCATTCGACTAAGCTGGCAAACAACGCCAGCCAAGTCGCTGGTTATCCCGCAAGGGGTAGAGAGGGAGTAAGTGTACCCCCGACAGTGTTGCCTTACCTTATAATCCGCCACACTAAAATTCAACCAATCAGGAGCAGCTATGGGCTTGGGGCCGGTGATGCTGGATGTGCTGGGGAAACAACTGACCGCGGAGGACGAGGTGCGGCTGCGCCATCCGCTGGTCGGCGGGGTGATCCTGTTCGCGCGCAATTATGAATCACCCGGACAGCTCACCGAGCTGACCACAGCAATCCGTGCGCTGCGCGCGCCGCCGCTGCTGATTTCGGTGGATCACGAGGGCGGGAGGGTGCAGCGCTTCCGCGACGGTTTTACGAAGATTCCCGCGATGCGCGAGCTTGGAAAAATATGGGATGCGCACCCGCATCGCGCGCGCCATCTGGCGCAGCAGGTCGGCTATGTGCTGGCGGCGGAGTTGCGCGCCTGTGGCGTGGATTTTAGTTTCACACCGGTGCTGGACGTGGATCACGGGCAGAGCGGCGTGATCGGCAACCGTGCGTTTCACAGCGAACCGCAGGCGATCGCCGAGCTGGCGCACAATTTGCTGATTGGATTAAGGCAGGGCGGGATGCATACGGTCGGCAAACATTTCCCCGGTCACGGCTACGTGCAGGCTGATTCGCATCTCGAGATTCCGGTGGACGAGCGCCGCTATACCGATATCGAACTGTGCGACCTGATCCCGTTTCGCCAGATGGTGAATTTCGGCCTGACCGCCGTGATGCCCGCGCATGTCATCTACCCGAAAGTGGACAGCCGACCGGCGGGTTTTTCACCGGTCTGGCTGAAAAACGTCCTGCGCGGCGAACTGGGTTTTGAGGGCTGCATCTTCAGCGACGATCTGAGCATGGAAGGCGCGACTGTCGCGGGGGGTATCGTGCAGCGCGCCGAGGCCGCGCTGAACGCCGGATGCGACATGGTGCTGGTGTGCAACAAGCCGGAATCGGCGGACGAATTGCTGCAGGGGCTGCGTTATGAAATGCCTGCCACCAGCAAAGCGCGCCTGTCGCAGATGCGCGGCAAGACTCATCCAGATTCATTGTCCGCGCTGCATGAACAACAGCAATTTCTCAAGGCGTTGGGCGAAGTCGCCTCCATCGGCATGAGTAACGGGGAGTTGCAGCTGGTTTGATTCGATGAGTAATTGCGACAATAGGAAGCCACGGTTTATTAGCCAACTAGGATCAGCTTGTAGAATACGCTTCGTGCATCAGCGCATCCTACGGCATTAAACGCAATCTCCCCACACCATTATTCTCATGCCTTCTTTTCCTTACAGTTACTCCTTCTCGGCGATGGGTTCAGATTGCCGGTTGACCCTGTATGCGGCTGATGAGCGCGATGCCGATCAGGCCGCCGATGTGACTATGACCGAGGTGTGGCGCATCGAGGAAAAATACTCGCGCTACCTCGACAATAACGCGCTGTCCGCGATAAACCGTGCCGCGCTGGCAGGCGGAAAAGTCGATGTCGATGATGAAACCGTTGAGCTGTTCAACTACGCTTTCGCCGCTTATCAACTCAGTATCGGGCTGTTCGATGTGTCGTCCGGGGTGCTGCGGCGGGTGTGGGATTTTTCGTCCGGCCAGCTACCTTCACAAGCCGCAATAGAAACTATCCTGCCGCTGATCGGGCTGGGCAAGGTGGCTAGGGCAGCGCCACAACTGGATTTTCTACAAGCCGGCATGGAGTTGGATTTCGGTGGAATTGGCAAGGAGTACGCGGTTGATCGGAGTGCGGATATCTGCCATGCGGCGGGAATCCAATCCGGCTTGCTTGATTTTGGCGGGGATATCCGCGTGCTCGGGCCGCACCCGGACGGATCACCGTGGGAGGTCGGCATCCGGCATCCGAGACAGCCTGAGGTGTCGCTTGGGAATATCCAGTTGATGTCCGGCGCGGTTGCCACCAGCGGCGACTATGAACGCTACATTGAGGTGGCGGGCAAACGCTATTGCCACATCCTGAATCCGCTGACCGGTTGGCCGGTGGACGGGTTGTGCTCGGTAACTGTCACGGCGGGTCAATGCCTGCTGGCCGGCACGCTCGCGACAATAGCCATGTTGAAAGAAGAGGGCGGGAAGCGGTGGCTGGCAGAACTGGGCGTGCAGCATTGCTGGGTGGATGGGGAGTTGCGCGTGGGAGGAAATATCGAACTTTGTCATTCCGGCGAAAGCCGGAATTCAGGCGGTTGACAAGGCTGTCACGCAGTGGGGCAACATCTCGGTGGTTTTGTCCGCTACGCGGAGTTTATGACGAACTGGATTCCGGCCTGCGCCGGAATGACGCGCTCTTGTGAATCAGGCTGTCGTGTCGATGTTCGAGCCGAGCACCAGTTGGTTCAGGCTGTCGAGGCTGGTGTCGATGGTTTGTGCCGGTGTTGGGGTTTGTGCCTGTGTTATGGACTCATGGCGCTGTTGCCTGATTTGCGCCATCATTTGAAGCATACCGTTTTTGAAGTCCAGCTTTGAGACCGCACCCTTGCCATTCGGGTCGAGCTTGGCAAACACCGTGTCGACTCCCATGGACTTGAACCCAGAAGGGGGATTAAGTGCGCTGAATGCCAGCTCGAACTGCGCTTTTGTGATCGTTCCGGAACCGCTGGTGTCGATCTGGGAGAAAAGGTCAAACATCTTTTGCGCGGGAGGCATATACATACTCGCCCCCGTCATCGCTTGAGCTGGCATACCCATTCCAGAAATTGATGCACTCATGTTAGCCCCTTCAAATAAATATGCTTATGCATACACACAAAGTACTTCAATGGAGAATTTTGCATTAAGTGAATTAGAGGCGATAAACTTCCTTTAATCAAAAATAACCCTTAAGGCTGGCGCTTGTTACGTTTTCGTGGCGCTAATTACCCGGTTGCGGCCAGAGGTCTTGGCCTGATACAACGCAGCGTCCGCTATTCCGATGAGTTCTTCTTCCGATTTACCCTCTGGAGGCTGTTCGGCGGCTCCTATGCTGACGGTGAAATTGAACCCCACATTGCCCAAGCTTTTGACCGATGTTTTTTCTACCGCTATCCGGACGCGTTCCGCCATCGCCATCGCCTCTTGTATGTCTGTCTCGGGAAGCAGAATGGCAAATTCTTCCCCTCCCAGTCGCGCCACGACATCAATTTGGCGCGATTCCTTGCGGCAGATATCCGCAAGCGTGCAGATCACCAAATCTCCGGTGGGATGCCCGTAAGTGTCGTTGACTTTTTTGAAATGATCAATATCCAGCATCAGCAGTGAAACGCGGTGTTTGAAACGGTGACCCCGGATTATTTCCTGCCTGAGCAACGGCATGAAATGCCGCCGGTTGCTCGCTCCGGTCATGGCATCGGTGTTCGACGCGAGTTCGAGCGCGGTTTCCGACTCATATCTGCGCAGGTAGCTGAGCGCGAAAGCAAACTGAACCAGCATCGTCATGACAGCGGTGGGCCAGATTAGTACCGCATAGTGATTGTGTTGAAAACTATGGGCGAAATCAAGGCCAGCAAGCAAGTGTGGTGTGAAAGCAGCAACAAAGGTGTAGACAAGGTTCAGACGCAACGAGAAGCATTGGAATAGCACCACGGGCATGAATATGAAAAACATGAATCCACCGATGCCGTAAGTCATGCCGGTATTGAGGCGGTTCAATATTTCCATGAAGAGCACTTCTGCCGATAAAGCTGCTCCCATGGATATGAAAGCCAAT
>CAIZNF010000474.1 GCA_903934275.1 uncultured Nitrosomonadales bacterium | reverse complement strand
CCTTTGGCATTGCTCTGTTGGTTGGTGTTGTTGTAAGCGGCATTCCGGGTGGCGGAACAATTGGCGAGTTACTGAGTAACGGTCTGACGATCCCATATTGGAAGATGTTTTCAGATGTGGTAGGATGCGACAACAGGTGAGAACTACCGGCAGTGTTCTTTGACAACAAGGTAAAGGGAAATATTTCGACAGGGGGCAACCAGCGATTAGCATTGTGTCCCGGCACGGGTGCTGGCAATGGTCAATCGCTGGTCAGGACTGATCCGGCCTTGGCCTCCAGAATTAAACCCCTTTCGTCTTTAGGCAACGGTTTCCACTGGTCCGGGAGTAGTTCCCGTAGATGGGTAGATGAATGTCTCATGATCCGCCGGAGCATGTCATCGAAGTACTCCCAGGGATTGATTTCGCAGTCCTTGCAGGACTTGACGAGACCCATGAACAGCGCCGCCGCCCGCCCACCTTTTTCGCTTCCGACGAAGAGCCAGTTTTTGCGACCGATCGCGACGGGTCGTATGGCATTCTCCGCCAGATTGTTATCTGGCCTTAGACACCCATCCTCCAGATACCGGCACAGGGCATTGCGTTGATTGAGCGCATAGTCGATGGCTTTTCGGAGCGGTTCCGAAGGTATCGTTTGTCGCCTCAGTTCATCTATCGCTTCGAAGATGCCATTCAGGATCGGCGTGGCATGCTCCTGCCGGAAACGTTGCCGCTCTTCCGGTATCATATCACGGCAAGGGGTCTCCACCTCGTGATAGAGTCTTGCAATACGCGCCAGAATGCCCGTTGCCTCTTTGGGACGCGAAGATACCGCCTCGTCGAACTTCCGCCGCGCATGAGCCCAACAGCCTATTTCGACGATGTTGTCTTTTTTGAAGAGTTCATCGTAACCACTGTAGGCATCGGCATGGATATATCCTTGATAGCCCTTGAGATAATCGAGAGGCCGACTCTTGCTGCGATCGACAGAAAAGTTGAAGGCCGTTAGTGGCGGGCCAGTCCCACCCCGCACATAAACCCACAGCCGCGCCTTCTTGAGTTTTCCGTTTCCCTTGACTTGCAGCGGAATGGGCGTGTCATCGGTAAACAGGACATCGCTTTCGAAAATGGCCTGCCTCATGGTTTCCTCCAGAGGCTTGATGCTCTCATAGACCTGCATCAGCCAACTGCTCTGGGTTGCTCGGGGAATAGTCACCCCCTCCCGTTCGAAGATGCCGTCCTGCCGATAGAGTGGCAGGTGATCGGCGTACTTGCTGACGATCACGTGTGCGATCAGCCCCACATCGCCCTTGCACTTGGCAATGGGATGTTCCGGCATGGCCGCAGCGATTACGGATGCAAAAGAATCGGCTCTCTCGGGCAAAGCGTATTGGGGACGTTTGTAAACATTGACGATGAGTTTGCCCGGTCGGTATTCCAGCTTTTCCGAGATTTCAACGGTGATTACTTTCAATGGTTCGCCCGTTTCGGGACAGACTTTCTGCTCTTCAGGGATATCCAACAGAATCTCCACCCGTTCGAGGTGTTCGGGAATAGGCACACGACCATGATGCAGAGAAGCCTTCCTCGTCTTGACTACTTGATGTTCAACCTGGACATCGGTTGTCGGCGGCAACTGAATGCCTTGGCCTTGATTCTGCGTGATCGCCTCGAGAATAATGGAATCGAACATCATCTGATTGGCGTTACGTTGTTCGGACTTACGACCGTAAAGCCGCCGGATCATCTGTTCCATTTGATGCTGAAGGGTGGTCAACTGGCGCTGGGTGGATTCGAGCTTTGCCGTGAGTTCCAGGATATGGAAATCCTTCTGCGCGATGAGTTCGTTGGCCTGTGATAGTGTCAAAATCATGGAAGGATATGTAGCATATAATCATAATTATGTCAAGCACT
>CAIZNF010000473.1 GCA_903934275.1 uncultured Nitrosomonadales bacterium | reverse complement strand
GTGGCATCAAACACACAAGAACCAAACGCCATACGGGCTAACGCACAAATATGAGAGGCTAACTGCTCTTTCTAGGTTGAAGGGAGTGATAGAAAAAACGACGCAAGGGCGCGCATCACCCTGCTGCTCACCGCCTTGCGCTGGTTCGAGATTGACCCGTTAAATTTGACCGCGAAGAAATTCCTTCACGGGGACAGCATGCCGTCTAGGCCATCGGCTGAAAGCACTTCAAAGGTGCGCGATGTCTCTCGTACCGCCGCAAAATCTGGGTGCGATTCCAATTTTTCAGCGAGCTGTTCGAGTACGGTTTCGCGTGCCAACAATGCTTGCTCCATAAGATTTTGCACAACCTTTTTATACGAGGCGCTGTATAGGCTGCACCGACAGTCGCATACCCATGGCTTTAAGGATTGCGGAAAAACTACTCAACGCAGGGTTGCCGCTAGGTGACAAGGTGCGATAAAGCTGCGTTTGATTAAGATGCGCCTGTTCTGCCACCGCTTGCACGCCGCCAAAGGCTTTGGTCATCTGTCGGAGTGCAATTAAAAGTTCACCTTGATCACCATCCTCGAAAATACTGTTTAACAACTCAAGCGCATAAGCGGGATCTTCCCGATATATATCCGCCATTGCCTCGTCGTGATTTCTTTCTTTCATTCCGCTCTCCTTTGCCAGTCCTGCCAATATTTGCAAGCTCGGTTAATATCTGCCGATTGAGTTCGTTTATCCCCGCCACACAGTAACAGCACAATCTTCTTGCCTGCTATGGCGTTATACACACGATAGCCTGCACCAACATCAATGCGTAGCTCCCATACGCCATCACGACAAAAATCATGGTCGCCAAAGTTACCCTACTCAATACGATTAACTCGACGATCAACGGCAATCTTTGCAGTTGCATCACGCTGCTTGCAACGCCAATCAAGAAAAACGTCTTTCTCATTGGCGGTTAAATAATGGCGTATTTCAAACATCGCCGCATACTCGTTTACAAACGAATTAAAGTCAATCTGTTTTGCTGAAGCAGCCGCCGAAAACCGTCACTCTAGTGACGAGGTTGGGCTGAAAGCCACTTGCGGCGCGCGAGGTTATGAAAAATACCCAAAATAAAACATAAGGTTGCAATGTTGGCACGGTCATTGCTTTACTAATTGCAACACACGCTTTGGTGTGTTTTATTAAAGGAGATTTAACATGAAGAACGTACAAAAAGGCTTTACCCTGATCGAACTGATGATCGTGGTTGCGATTATCGGTATTCTGGCTGCGGTAGCAATTCCTGCTTACAGCAATTACACCAAGAAGGCAAAGTTTGTTGAAGTGACCCAGGGCACCGCACCAACCAAACTCGCCGTGGAAGCCTGCTTGCTGGATCAGGCTGGTGTGTTGGCAAATTGCACCCAAAACACCAATGGGGTTCCGGCTGATATCACAACCGGCCCAATGTCAAAATACCTGAATACCATGGAAGTTAATAACGGTACAATTACCGCTACTGCTGTTAACGGCAATGGTTTGGCTGGCGAAACCTACAAACTAGTTCCAACGTACACTGCCAACGGTGTGCAATGGGATAGCAGCACCGGTTCTTGTATCGCTGCTGGAATCTGTAAATAATGTAATTGCTTGAGCAGCACCAAGCCCCTCGCAAGAGGGGCTTTTTTGTTTGCACTACATTTGAAAAAGTGCTGCACCTGCCATTCCGAACCTGCACTATCAAAGCAGACAATCCACGCGCCTGATCGATACGGCATTGTCAACGCGATATCGCATGTGCTACGGTTACCGAGTTTTCCCGCCGTTGTGCAGCAGACGCACCAACCCGACTCGACGTTTTGTCGAGATGATTTCTGATAGCAATACAAGGAAGATGATGCTTAAAGCAACCGGACTGCTGGCACGCATAGGCGTGTTGAAGCAAGTGTTATTGCTAGCGTGCGCAGTAGCGGCACTGTACGGAAATTTTTTATGGAACCCCATCGTCTTTGACGATGGCACTGTTTTTAATCATCCAGAAACCTTGATCAATGGTTTGGGACATTCAGTGTTTCATTTCGATTTACGCTGGTTACCTTATGCTTCCTTTGGCTGGACGGCCAACTGGCTTGGCTTTGACCTGATCTGGTTCCGCTTGGGCAACCTGATATTGCATGCTGCAGTTGTCATCGCCCTGTTCACCTTTGCCCGCTGTTTGTTGAATCTTGCATGGCAAGATCATTCCGGTTCGCAGGCGGCGCTGCCCGTGGATTGGCTGGCATTTTTTGCCGCTTTGGCCTTTGCCATGCATCCTGTAGCCGTGTATGGGGTGGGGTATCTGGTCGAACGTACCATCTTGATGGCGACCCTTTTTGTGCTGCTGATGTTGCTGACGTTTATGCGCGGTTTGGAAACTGGAAGGCAGCATTGGTATATGCTTTCAGTATTTTTTTATTTTATGGCGGTGTTCAGCAAGGAGCACAGTATCATGGCACCGGGTGTAGCGTTGACTCTAGTTCTGTTGTTGAAGATGCCAAGCAGAGAGTTAATGCGCCAATTGATTCTGCCATTTACCTTGTTTTTTGTAATAGGCCTTTTTGTTACCTTTCTTGCCAAGGGGGTGCTGGGTTCACCCTATGAATTCTATGCAATGGATATGTTGCACCAAATGGCGGAAAGAAATATGACTGCCATCGAGCACCCATATTTGTTGAGTGTGGTTACCCAGTCATGGCTCTACTTCAAATACCTTTCCTTGTGGGTGCTGCCCAACATCACATGGATGTCAGTGGATATGCGGGAGCCGTTCGCTACGAATGTAATTTCGTGGCCATTCACATTCGGGTCAATCGCATTTTTGTTATGGCCAGTTGCCGGAACCTGGCTGTTGCTTAAACGCGGGAATCGCGGTTTGGCCGGCTTTGCTATGTTGTTTCCATGGATAATGTTTCTCACCGAGTTGAGTACTATACGCATCCAGGAACCATTTGTGCTGTACCGAAGTTACTTGTGGATGGCAGGAGCGTGCATCATTGTGCCGCTGCTAATTTCCCATATGGCGAATAAAGTTTCAATAGTGGTAACTCCGCTGATAATACTTGTTTTGTTTGGGCTAAGTTGGGAGCGGCTTACAACTTTTTCTCACCCGTTTCTGCTATGGAATGACGCAATCAGGTTGTTGGATGGCCGAGACGATTTGATGGGTACAGACAGGATTTACTATAACCGTGGATTGGCTTTCTGGAGAGCCAAGCATTACGTAGAGGCCCTAGATGACTTTGACAGGACAATTAAAATCAATCCTGCTCATGTCGCGGCGCGCAGCAACCGAGGTTTTGTGTATTTGGATCAGCAGAAATACCCTGAAGCTTTGTGGGAGTTTAATCAGGCAACTAAATTGAATCCAATATATGGACGTGCTTTTTTGGGGCGTGGCTTCGCTTATGAGGCACTTCATAACCAACAGGCGGCCATTATGGATTTTAGGGTTAGTTGTATTCTTGAAAACAAGGGCTGTGATAAGGCG
>CAIZNF010000472.1 GCA_903934275.1 uncultured Nitrosomonadales bacterium | reverse complement strand
GTGCCGTTGCGGTAGCCGGGTACGGGGACATCGTAAGGCACCGCCATCACATCTTTGGTGTATTTCCATTCCGCGCGTTTGGCACCGTCGGTGTCCATGTGATGCTCGACTTGCCCACCGAACTTGACCCGCACGCTGAATTCGGGGCGTTCGATTTCCCACGGATTGCCGTTTCTCAGCCAATGATCGGGCTCTTCCAGCTGATAACCGTTTTCGATTTTCTGGCGGAACAATCCGTACTCGTAACGCAGGCCATATCCCTTCACCGGCAACTGCAAGGTGGCGCAACTATCCAGAAAACATGCGGCCAGCCGCCCCAGGCCGCCATTACCCAGGCCGGCATCGTGCTCCTGGTCGATGATTTCTTCCATTGCCAGACCCAGCTTTGCCAGCGCGGCGGAAGTCGATGGCTCTACCTCCAGGTTCAGCAGGGCATTGCCCAGCGTCCGGCCCATCAGGAACTCCAGCGACAGGTAAAAAGTGCGCTTGCAGTCCTGCTCGTTGTAGGCGTATTTGGTGTTCCTCCAGCGCTCCACCAAGCGGTCCCGCAGCGAAAGCGAGAGCGATGTATAAACGTAGTAGGTTGCCTGATTCAACTTGTCCCGCCCCAGCGTGTGGCTGAAATAACGGCGAAAATCTTCGACTATGCTCCCTGCATCCATGCCCAATGCGGGAAGCTCCGTGATGTCTGGCGCGGGTTTGCTGATGATAAACGGCTTGGTGTTGATGATGGTTCTCCAGATTGAAAAGTGCGATACCTGTAACCTCTGTTACAGCTAGTTTGTAATAACGAATTGTTTTGCGGAAGGATGTTTGTGAATCTTGCCATCTCTGAAAGGGGCCACCCACTTACATCTGATTACTTCAATTTGGCACTCCACTATGTCGGTGCCACCAAGCATGCGCGCCCGGCAGTCTTGATGGTTGCCCAGATGATCTTTGGATGGATTGGGGTTTTTTTCGAGTGCATTGTCTTCTCCAATTTAATTCAGCCTCAGGGTAAGCACCTATGCGGACTGGAGTCCGCTCCCACAGGGAGATTGATGCTGCGGGAAAATTCTTGTCATGTTTTGAGACCATTTAACTTGTAAGTGATTAATAATTGAACAGCCGCTTGAGTTCATCCGTGACCACGGCATAGCATTCACAACACTGCTTTTCCAGGCCGGGCCGATCAATAACGGTAATATGCCCGCGCTTGTAGTCAATTAAGCCGAGGTCGCGCAATTTTCCGGCAGCTTCGGTAACTCCCCCGCGACGGACACCCATCATGTGAGCAATACTTTCCTGAGTGATGAGCAAATCATCCGAGAGAGACTTGTCATTTACCAGCAACAAAAGGAGGCAGAGTTGCTGGCTGAGCGAATGATCTTTATTGCACACTATTGTTTGCGCCATTTGCGTGAGCAATGCCTGGGCGTAAAGCAGCAACGTATGTTGCACGGTTGCGTCGCAATCGAACTCATGCTTGAGTATATTTTCGTCGAGCAGGAAAGCATGACCTGTAGTTTCTGCAACCACCAGATAATGCATGCCCGCAGCACCCAGGAAATGGGTGATATCGAACATCCCCTCGTTCCCGATCATGGCGATTTTGGTCGATTCCCCATTCTTTAATGTCTGGTATATCGATATGACGCAATCCACCGTAAAATAAGCGACACCAG
>CAIZNF010000471.1 GCA_903934275.1 uncultured Nitrosomonadales bacterium | reverse complement strand
TACCAAATGGTCTCGCAAACTGACGATCTGGATAAGGAGACGTACGATCCCGCGTCGCGCTTCATTGCAGCGGGTGGTTTGGTTGCGCTGTGTGAGGGTCTGAACAAGCAAATGGACATCATGGTGGCGGACAAGGGGGACTTCAAGCACAACTACACCGTGTTGGCATTGCGTCTGGCCGGCGGCATGATGCTCAACGACAGTGCCTCGACTGCAGCCATCGGCGCCACTGACATGTGCAACGCTATCGACAAGGTGTTTTTGCGGGTCCGTGAAAAGTACTTTGATGCCGACGAACCCATGCGGTGCTGTCCGGCCCGGCGATCGAGCGCGTCGAAAATTCCGCGCTGGATGAACTGGTTGTTACCGATACCATCCCGCTGAGCGAAGCGGCGCGCAACTGCAAGCGCATCCGCCAACTGAGCACTGCGGAATTACTGGCGGAAACAATTCGCCGCATCAACAATGAAGAATCGGTGAGTTCGCTGTTCACCGAATAGAGGGTGGACACGGCTTTATCGTGGCCCCTGCGTTAGTTTTATACATAGCCACAAAAATCGTAGCGAGCACTTGGAGGGCAAAGCGCACGGAGCGCAGAAACCGGAATGTACACAAGTACATGAGGATTCCTAGCACCGCGCAACACAGCCATCCAAGCCCACGGTAGATTTATATGGCTATGTATAGCGGCAACCATGTTGGTTGCCGCAATGTTGAATCGTCTGGTCGCGGACGATTCTGTTTTTTGGAGAAGTGAAATGACAATCGAAATCAATGCAACAAACCGTAAAGCGCAAGGTACGGGTGCGAGCCGCCGTCTGCGTCACGCCGGCCGCGTGCCAGGCGTTGTGTATGGCTCGGGCGATGTGAACATGATCGAACTGGATCACAATGAAATTTACCACAAGCTGCGTGCAGAGGCATTCCATGCGTCAATACTGACGCTGAATATGGAAGGCAAGAAGGAATCCGTACTGTTGCGCGATTTCGTGATGCACCCGTTCCGCCAGCAAGTCCAGCATATCGACTTTCAGCGCGTGGATGCGAAGAAAATGATGCACATCAAAGTGCCGCTGCATTTCCTGAATGCCGATATCGCACCGGGCGTGAAGGAAGGTGGCGGAAAAATCAGCCATGTGATGACCGATCTGGACATTACTTGTTTGCCCAAGGATCTGCCGGCATTCATCGAAGTGGACCTGGCGCACTTGGCGCTCGGCCATTCCATACACGTATCCGATTTGAAGTTACCCAAGGGTGTGGCAGCTGCCACGCACGGCACGCATACCAAAGAGGCGGTCATAGCGACCGTGCAAGTGCCACGCGGTGCGGTTGAAGTGGACGCAGCTGCTGCGGTCGCCCCGGTTACAACAGCGGCAGCACCAGCCGCAGCCGCTGCACCGGCTGCCAAAAAAACCAAGTAAACCGGGTAGCCGTACAAACCCGCCATTGCTAATGACGGCATGGCGGGTTTTCTCATTGTGAGACATGGAAGTGTTTATTGAACACGATACGTTTAATTGTCGGTCTCGGTAACCCCGGACGCGAATACGAAACTACCCGGCACAACATTGGTTTTCGCTGGATGGATGAGCTTGCGCGCCTGCAAAACCTCAGGTTCAAGAGCGAGACCAAGTTTCACGGCCTGACTGCACGCGGCCAGTTGCATGGGCATGAAATGCTGCTGCTCAAGCCGCAGACGTTTATGAACGTGAGCGGGCGGGCTGTCGGCGCGTTGGTGCAATTCTACAAAATTGAACCAGCAGAAATCCTAGTGGTACATGACGAGCTGGATTTGCTGCCCGGTGTGGCGCGCTTGAAGGTGGGCGGCGGGCACGGCGGGCACAATGGATTAAAGGATATCATCGCGCATCTCGGCAGCAAGGATTTCTGGCGGCTGCGTCTCGGCATCGGCCACCCAGGCGAAGGTGCCGATGTGGCCAGCTACGTGTTGAACGACCCGCGCCGCGAGGAGCGCGAACTGATCGATGAGGCTATACAGCGTGCGCTGGATGTCGCGCATCTGGTCGTTGAAGGAAAAACCGAAGCAGCGATGTTGAAGCTGCATAGCGCGTAAAACAAAACCACGCCCGGCCTCCCCTTGCCGTAATCAGCGACTTGGCTGTCGTTTTTTGATAGCCCGGTCGAATGGCTAGTAGCTCTACCTGGGGAAGGGGTTTTGGCTCTCCCCCTGACAAGGGGAGTTGGAAGGTGTTTAAGGTTGCGGTTATTAAAAAAAGTAATAACCACGAGTTTGAAATGCGGAATCGTCGGTCTATCTAACGTGGGCAAATCCACCCTGTTCAACGCGCTTACCAAGACAGGCATTGCGGCGGAAAATTACCCGCTCTGAGAGGTATTCAGAATATGCATTTCAAATCAATCCGTTCCTTATCAATTCACACAGCAGCAAGACAAAACCAATACAAAATCCGAGCAACACACTCATCTGAGTGTCCGCGAATCATACATCCGACGAAATAAAACGACGACACATGTCTTTTCATTGGTGAAAGTTTGACTTATAAAGTTTATGTCAACCCACCACCGGCAATTCATTCCAGTCGGTCGTGTAATTCGGCGATTTCTTCTCTTGGCGCATTGTCCAGCCATGACCGAGTCCCGACGCGGCGATCCCCACGCTGCCTTTTCCCATTTTGCGGTTAATTTCGTCCATGACGTGCATCAGATTGTCCGATTTTGCTTGATTGACCGGTTCGTCAAACAGGGTCGGCTGGATTGAACCTTTCGGTTGCAGCCCCATCAGCATCACACCCGTCTTCTTGTAACTAAAACCGCTGCGGTAAATCCGCTTCAGTCCCGCCAGTGCAGCTTTGACCAGAACGGTCGTGTCGTCGCTGGGCTGGTTCAACGGCACTATCTTCGACTGCTGGTATTGCGGCTCGTTTTCCTTGAATGCGTTCGTGTGCAGATAAACACACACGCTGGCGGCAACAGATCCGTCTTGCCGGAGTTTGGCTGCCGCAGTGGTGGCGAAGTAAGCAACCGACTCGGCGATATCTTCCAGAGCCGTCACAGCCGCCCCAAACGAGCGCGACACCATGATCTGCTGTCTGGGCGAGCCGACCTCGTCCAGCTCGATGCACAACACGCCGTTGAGCTCTTGCTGAGTGCGCCCCAGCATGATGGAGAACTGACTGCGAATACGCTCAGGGTTGGCAGTTCGCAGGTCTTCAACTGTCTGGATACCCAGCGCGAGCAGCTTCTCGGTAATCTTCCGGCCAACGCCCCACACGTCGCCCACCGGAATGTCGGCAAACAGCTTGCTGCGCTCGGCCTCACTGAGACGGCCAAAGTCGCATACACCATCGGCACCAGCAAAGCCTTTCTTCGCACAGTGGTTCGCCAGCTTGGCGAGGGTTTTTGTATCCGCAATGCCGACGCAGACGGGTATGCCGACATTCTGCCTGGTCGTCCGGCGTATCTTCTGCCCGTACTCCACCAATGAATCTGGAGCAAAGCCATTGAGATCGAGGAAGCACTCGTCAATCGAGTAGATTTCCTGCCTGGGAGAGAGAACGTGGACAGAATGGACATCACACGCGCCGACATATCGCCATATAAGGTGTAGTTGCTGGACAGGGCGACAATGCCGTGCTTTTTGGCCAGCTTTTCAAACTTGAACCACGGCTCCGCCATTTTGATGCCCAACTCCCTCGCTTCGCTGGAGCGGGCAACGGCAACGCCATCGTTGTTGGACAACACGACCACAGGCTTGCCTTCCAGCTTCGGGTTGAATACCCGCTCGCAAGAGACGTAGAAGTTGTTACAGTCAACGAGCGCCACGGGCATAGAGCAATCCTTAAACGAACCGCTTTATCGTGGCGGTCACTACCCCCCACACTTGCAGCTCCTGCTCGTCCTTGAGCAGTATCTCCGCAAATTCTGGGTTTGCAGCCTGGAGGGAAACCTGACCGCCCTGCTTGATGAGCCGCCGCACAGCCAATTCACCATCGACCACGGCAATGATGACATTACCTGAGGTCGGGGTCAGGGACTTGTCCACCACCAGCAAATCGCCATCAAAGATACCAGCATCTTTCATGCTGTAGCCTTTGGCTCGGACAAAAAAGGTGGACTCCTTATTCTGAATCAGCAGCGCGTCAAGGCTCAGCCTGCCTTCAAGGTAGTCGTCTGCTGGCGATGCAAATCCGGTGGTCATTGTGGGGTACGGGGTGGCTGATAGCCCATTGTGGGAAGCAGGTGGGTTGGCTGCATTGTAGGGAACAGTGGCATGTTGTCAATCCGAACAGCTTGTTCCAGCCGAGTAATATATTGACTTGCACCACGGGGCAAGTCCGGGGGCTAACAGGAAATAACCTGAGCAGGGCAAAATGCCACGTCACGTTTTACAAATCTATAGCACAAGGGAGGTGAGGACGGTCAGCACCCCGGCGAGGGCAATCAGGGGCAAGCCATAGTGCTTGTACTGTGTAAACTTGTCTACCTCGATGGCTGCGGCTGGGACGATGATACCGATAATTGTGGTGGTCATGGCTGCTCCATAGGTGCTGAGGCAAGGATATGCTTTGTATGCGCGGAAAGTTTAAGCACCCCGCCATGCTGTTCGACCCGCAGGCTGCGGAGCGCAGACTGACCCAGCAGGACTTCCGATAGATTTTTCGCAATCACTACCTCAACATCGTGCAGCACTATGTCCCCGATGCGGAGGTCTTTAATCATTGAACTACAGGCAGTATCCATCCCGTTGGCTGTATTTATGCGCACTTGATTTATACACCCAATACCAGCCCATTTTGCCATTTTTTCGGGGATAACCACAGACGAAGCACCTGTATCCACCACAAAATTCACGGGGAGTTTTTCAATAAACCCCTTCACACGGTAAGTTCTGGACTGGTCACTATGGGCGAGCGCAAAAACGTTTTCTGTATCGCTTAAAGCTTTTATTTTTGCTAGTGTAGTCGTTTGTGCTGTTCTGGTAGGCCATGCCACGGAAACGACTTTAGGCTCCTGCCTGCTTACTTCCTTGTACTTTCCGCAGGGCTGCTCCAGCCTGTGAAGCCTCCCATCAGGGGTCTGGCAGGTGTATATCGTACCCGCAGCTGCAACTGTAGGGGTGAGTGTCAAGGCAAGCGCATACGCCGCTATTACGCCCAGTTTTTTAGTAATGCGTGAAATTGTGTTTTCCATTTTATGCTCCCTTGCTCCAAGTTGGTCAGGCTAAAGTCCGAACGTGTTGCTGTAGTGCAGGTGCATATTGGAACTTGGGAGCGCAAGGGGCAAAGCATTTATGGCCGAGTGGTAGGGCTTCAGGACAACCGGCAAGGCAGGCAGATGAAGGGTCGAATTTAAATAACGAGCGGAAGAATGGGGGTGACTGTCCCCAACCATAGGAACTATGTTAACAATCGTTTCAGCGTATGGATAGCGGGGCTGTAGGTTAATCTTGCCGATGCAGGGTTGCGGCAGGATTAAGCGAATGTCACGCTTTACACAAAATTCGCACAAAATCCTGTCACGCAGGATGCTGCCATCAGTTGCAGAAAGCCTTTTGAGTAGAGCTTCAGGGAGGGTTATAATCGCCACACTTTCGAGACAAAACCAATACAAAATCGTTGAGAAAACGCTCCACTTTTGTTTTTTTGTCCCAACTACCACACACCATCGACTAGCGACTCCAAGCACATCCGGCACTTCGACAATGCCGACGTTCGGCTCGATGGCACATTGATAATTAAAGGATTTTTATGAGTTTGAAATGCGGAATCGTCGGTCTACCTAACGTGGGTAAGTCCACGCTGTTCAATGCGCTGACCAAGGCGGGCATTGCGGCGGAAAATTACCCGTTCTGCACCATCGAGCCGAACGTCGGTATTGTCGAGGTGCCGGACGCGCGCATGGCGGCGCTGGAGGAAATCGTCAAGCCGCAGCGCATGCAGCATGCGATCACCGAATTTGTGGACATTGCCGGGCTGGTTGCGGGAGCGAGCAAGGGCGAAGGGCTGGGCAACCAGTTTCTCGCAAACATCCGCGAGACAGACGGCATCCTCAACGTGGTGCGCTGCTTCGAGGACGATAACGTGATCCACGTGGCAGGCAAGGTTGATCCGGTTTCCGACATCGAAACCATCAACACCGAACTCGCATTGGCCGATCTTGCCACCGTGGAAAAAGCGCAACAGCGCAACAGTAAACAATCTCGATCCGGCGACAAAGAGGCCGCCAAATTGGGCGTGTTACTAGAGCAGGTATCAGCGCATCTCGATCAGGGCAAACCGGCGCGCACCATGAAGCTGGATACCGAACAACGCACTCTGCTCCAGCCACTGTGCCTGCTCACCATCAAGCCCGCCATGTACGTTGGCAATGTCGCGGAAGGCGGCTTCAGCAACAACCCGCTGCTGGCACGCCTGCAAGAATACGCCGCCAAGGAGGGCGCGCCGGTGGTGCCGATTTGCGCGGCGCTGGAAGCGGAAATCGCCGAGCTTTCCGATGCGGACAAGCAAGAATTCTTGGCCGACGCGGGCATGGCCGAACCCGGCCTGAATCGTCTGATCCGCACCGGTTATCAATTGCTCGGCCTGCAAACCTATTTCACCGCAGGGGTGAAAGAAGTGCGCGCCTGGACCATCCACAAGGGCGACACCGCGCCGAAAGCCGCCGCCGTAATCCACAATGATTTCGAGCGCGGCTTCATCCGCGCCGAAGTGATTGCCTACGATGATTTTGTGAAATACAAGGGCGAGCACGGCGCAAAGGAAGCGGGCAAGATGCGCGTAGAAGGCAAGGAATATATCGTGCAAGACGGCGATGTAATGCACTTCCGTTTTAACGTCTGAAGCAATAAAAATGAGCTAACCCAAAAAGAAACACGGGGCAAATACGTCCGAATATCTTTGTCGCGTTACTCACCAAGCCGCATTTATCAGGACATTCATTAAATTTATGCGTGGCTCAACGCCAATTTTGCAATTTTAATTCTCAGCTATTGTATCGCTTGAAGGGGTGTGATGATGCTGAACGATATGAAAATTAGTACACGGCTGCAAATCATACTTGCCATTTTGCTGGCAGGACTTGTGGCGACTGGATTGATGGGGCTGTATGCGGCTAATAAAGCGAATGACGCGCTGGAGCTGGTTTATAACAACAAGCTAACTCCCATTATTCAATTGAACGCTATCGTTGATGCTAATTTAAAAAACCGGATTGCCATCGCCAACGCGGTCATGCAGCCTGAAAATATGGCACAGTACATTCAGGAACTCACGGATAACAAATTAATAATTGATAAACAATTTGAACTTTTCATGACCTCGTTGACAGACGAGGAAGACAGGATATTGGCAGCAAAGTTTATCGAGGTGCGAGAGCGCTTTGTCGAAGAGGGTATCAAGCCGGCTTTGGCCGCAATGCGTGCCAATAACCCGGCAGAAATCAAGCGGATACGATTCGAGCAGATTGCCCCTCTGAACGCTCCGCTTAATGAAGCGATGAACGCGTTAGTTGAGATGGAAAAACGCGATGCCGAAAAATTGCACCATGAGTCAATTGAGAATTCCAATACCATGCGCATACGTTCCATCGCTATGATCCTGCTCGTTTCGGCATTAGGTGGCGCATTTGGGTTGTCCATCATCCGCGGGATCAATCGCTCGGTAAGCGAGATGCATGTCTTGATGGAAAAATTGAGCCAGGGCGACTTTACCGCACAGATACAAACTCAAAGCGACAATGAAATTGGCAAAATTGCAAAATTAGCTATCCATATAAACGATGAATTAGGGCATCTGATCAGCAACATAAAATATGCAGCAAACCAACTTTCTGCTACCGCGCAGCGGGTGTCCATGATTTCCAATATGACGAGCGAAGGGGTCAAAAACCAAAAGGAGGAAACGACACTGGCCAGTGCAGCAGTTACGCAGATCGCGGATTCCTTGAAAGAATCAGTTACGGGATCTAAAAATGCCGTATCCGTGGCCGAGAGCATCACGGAGCGAGCCAACATCGCAAAAGGTGTTGTTTCACAAACCATAGTTACGATCCATACGCTGGCTGCAGAGGTGAAGACCGCGACTGAAGTAATTCATGCGTTACAAAAAGAAAGCGATGATATCTATGTGGTGACGAAGATCATTAATGATATTGCCAACCAAACAAACTTGCTGGCCCTTAACGCCGCCATTGAAGCTGCGCGTG
Organism: uncultured Nitrosomonadales bacterium; assembly: GCA_903934275.1. Lineage (GTDB taxonomy): Bacteria > Pseudomonadota > Gammaproteobacteria > Burkholderiales > Gallionellaceae > Gallionella. The sequence continues at coordinate 548 of CAIZNF010000471.1, read as the reverse complement.
CCGGTGAGCAAGGCCGGGGATTTGCGGTTGTTGCCGACGAAGTACGCAAACTCGCACAACGTACTCAAGAAGCCACCAAGGAAATCCAGAATAAAATTGAATCACTTCATGCCGGTGTAAAAGAAGCGACACTTGTCATGGAAACAGGGAGTAACAAAGCCGATGACAGCGTGATACAAATCAACAAGACCAATGAGTCTTTTGAAAATATTATCCAGGCCATCGCTACAATACACGAGGTGAATGCGCAAATAGCCGACTCGGCTGAAAAGCAGAGTTTGATTGCCACAAAAATCAATGAAACCATTGTCAATATCAGCTATGTTTCCGAACAGACCGCTTTCAGTTCAAAAGGAACTTCATCTGAAATTGAAAAAGTCGCGGAAGCGGCGATCAACTTGAGTAATCTGGTGGATAAATTTATCGTGCATGAAATCGCGCCGCCGAGTGAACCTTCTAAGGTGGCAAACGGCACACAAGCGGCTTCAGATGATATCTTGTTCTAGAAGATATGATTCCATTTTGCGTCATCAAGCAATTATTTCGTG
>CAIZNF010000470.1 GCA_903934275.1 uncultured Nitrosomonadales bacterium | reverse complement strand
TTATATGCAAGCAAGAAATTTTTGTGCAACGTAGCAGTTGGGATGAAATTTGGTTTTTTAGTTTGGAGAAGGTGTTATGTCGCTTCCTGCCGCATTTGTCTCGGTTATTTTGATCTGGTCCTCCACGCCGCTTGCGATCAAGTGGAGTTCGTTCGGGGTCGGGTTCAGTTTTGCGCTGTTGTCTCGCATGGTGGTTGGCACGTTATTGTGCGCGTTGCTGCTGGCGGTGTTTCGTATCCGCTTACCGTTGCATCGCAGGGCGCGCCTGAGTTATCTGGCCAGCGGCTTGAGTATGTCCGGCGCGATGGTGCTGACCTATTGGTCCGCGCAATTTGTCAGTTCTGGGATGATTTCTGTGATGTTTGGGCTGTCACCGCTGATCACCAGCTTGGGTGCAGTGTTGTGGCTGAAAGAAGAGGCAATCACGCCCAGCAAGCTGGCGGGCATGTTGCTGGGGCTTGCCGGTCTGGTGCTGGTATTTCAGGGCGGACTGGGGCTCGGTGGTGGCGCGATCGCTGGGTTAGCTGTGCTGTTTGTCGCGGTGGTGTTGCAATCGCTGGGGTTGGTTTGGATCAAGAAGATCGGCGATGACAGCCCGCCAATGGCGACAACTTTAGGCACTCTGATAGTGGCGTTGCCGCTGTTCATTTTTGTCTGGTGGCTGGTCGACGGGCGTTGGCCTGCGTCGATGCCGGAGCGCGCAATAGCCGCGATTTTGTATTTGAGCGTGTTCGGCTCGGTGCTGGGATTTGTTTTGTATTACTACATGATCAAGCATATGGATACGGGACGAATCGCCCTGATCATGCTGGTCACGCCGGTGCTGGCATTGCTGCTGGGGCATGGCTTGAACAACGAGGAAGTGCTGCCGCATGTGTGGTTCGGCACGCTGTGTATTTTGCTGGGGTTGAGCATGCACCGCTGGGGCGTGCAGTGGCTGGCATATCTGTTGGCACGCATCAGAGGCGGGCGGTAGGGGCGCGATTAATTACGCCCCTGCCGAATATCAAATGAGGGAGATTGCTATTTATCGCCCAGCAATTCCGCCCATAACTCGCAGCTTGCGCGCGTGTCGATTTCTTCATGCTCTATGCGGCATGGCGATTGGTTGTTGAGCCGCTTACGGTGCTGAATCTGGCGCAGGTGGCGATACAGGGTGCGGATTTTCTCGGCAAGATCGGGGTGGATCAAGCCGAATTCAGCCGCCATTTTCAGCAAGGCCAGGTTGCCGACATTCGCTGCCAGTTGAGGGTGTTGGTGGGCATGGGCGAGCACGAGATACTGCACGATGAACTCGATGTCCACCATGCCGCCGCTGTCGTGTTTGATGTCGAATAGTTTGCTGTTGTTGGGATGCCCTTCGCGCATTTTCTGGCGCATCTCGATGATTTCTTTGCGCAATACCGCAGGGTCGCGCTTTTGGCAAAGTACTTGTTGGCGGATATTTTCAAATGCTGCGCCGATCCGGGTGTCACCGGCGCAGAAACGGGCGCGCGTCAGTGCCTGATGTTCCCAAACCCAGGCCTGGCTGCGCTGGTATTCGGCAAATGCCGCGATGGAACTGACCAGCAAGCCGCTCTCGCCATTCGGGCGCAGGCGCAAATCGGTCTCGTACAATCGCCCGGAAGAGGTGTAGCTGCCCAGCATGGAGTTGATGCGTTGCCCCAGCCGCGCGTAAATCTCCTGCGCGTCGGGATGATCGTCGTCGTAAAGAAAAATCAAATCGAGATCGGAGGCGTAGCCGAGTTCCTTGCCGCCCAGTTTGCCATACGCGATGATGGCGAACTTCGCATCTTCACGGTGTTTCTTGCGTGCGCTGCTCCAGCACAGCGTCAGCATGTGGCGCAGGATCATGTCGGCGAGATCGCTTAGGTGGTCACTGAGTTTTTCCAGCGGCAGCAAACCTTGCAGGTCCATCGCCAGCAGATGAAAAATCTGCTCTTGCTGGACATGGTGCAGCATATCCATCTGGCGTTCGTCATTGCCGGCGCAGCCAACAAAACGGTTTTGCAAGTCGAGATCGATTTTCGGCCATTCAGGCGGCTGGTATATTTCGCGTGCATCCAGCAATTCATCGAGCAGGGCGGGGTGTTGCGTCAGGTATTCACCCGCCCAACTGCTGGCCGCGACCAGTGTGACCATGCGTTGCATAGCTTGCGGATATTCGGCGAGGAAGGCGAGGTAAGCCGCGCGACGGCTG
>CAIZNF010000469.1 GCA_903934275.1 uncultured Nitrosomonadales bacterium | reverse complement strand
ATGGTGTCGGTGGCATCCTTGATTTCGCCGACCAGTACCTTGAGGTTTTCTACCGTGCCGTTGACGCCCGCTTTCATTTCACCGAACGAGCCGGGGTATTCTTTGGTGATGGTTTCAGTCAGGTCTCCCTTGGCCAGCAGATTGGCGACGCGCACCACGTCGGCGATGCCAGTTTCGGTGACGTTGGACAACTGGTTGAGCAGGTCGGACAGTTCTTTGGTGTAGCCCTGCTTGCCGGTCATATCCATCTTGGTACTGAATCTGCCGCGTACGGCCGCGTCTTCGACGATGTTCTTGATTTCGCCGACAACCTTGGTCAGGGAATCCACGGTGCTGTTGACGGCGTTTTTCGTTTGGGCAAACACGCCCGCGTATTCTGCGGTGATCTTCTGACTCAGATCACCATTTGCCAAAGCGGTTGCGACGCGCGATACGTCGTTCAGGCCGGTCTCGGAGACGTTGGACAGGCTGTTGAGCAGGTCGGATAGTTCTTTGGTGTAACCCGCCTTGCCTTCCATTGTCATCTTGACGCTGAAGTCGCCGCGTATCGCTGCCGCTTCGACGATGTTTTTGATCTCGGCGACAATCGCACGCAGGCTGTCTTGCATACTGCCCATCGCGCGCAATAATTGACCCGTCTCATCAGTGCTGTCCGCCTGGATATTGCCGCTCAAATCACCTGACGCAATACGGTTGGCCGCTTCGACACTTTTACCTAGCGCACCTGTAATAGCTTGAATCAGGTAGAAGCCAAAAGCCAACGCCAGTCCGATGGCGAGCAGCGCGATCACCAGCATCAACATTCTGGCCGTGGCAATGGCGCTTTCCGCTTGCTTTACGCCCTCTTTTGCATAGTTATCGTTCAACTCGACGATCTTGCCCAGCAATGCCTCGGCGCGCGCAAAGGGTTCGCGTTGCGCGTTAAACTTGTCGTACATCTTGATGAACAGCGCCTTCTGTCCCGCTTCAGTCTGGTTGCTTACCAGTTCCTTCAAAATACCGTCAAACTCGCCCTCTCCTTTTTTCCAGGTATCCCACTCGATCACGAACTTTTTCCACACTTCTTCCTCTTCCTTGGTTTGTGGTAACGGTTCGTAAATCTTCCAGCCCTTGTCGATGCGTTTCCAGACTTCTTCTTTATTCTTCAGAATGGAAGCAAACTTGTCCTGGGCTTTGTAATCATTTTCATAAAATGGAGCCTCGCGGTTGGTGGAACGAATTGCGGTCTGCCCCTCGTTCACAATGTCCAGCCCCATAATGGAAGGCAGGCGTACCTCGCCGATTTCCTTGGCGGCGTTGCCGACGTTGCCGATCCCGTTATTTCCCACCAGCCCGACTATCACCAGCGCGATGGTCGCCAGAGATACGAGAAGGATGAGCTTCAATTTGATGGTCATGTTTTTCATTTTATTTCTCCTCTTGTGAAATCGTTAAGCCGCAACCGCTTCTACCAGGTCCATGTCGCGGCTGGTCATGAGTTTTTCGATATCTATTACGATAATCATGCGATCATCCACGGTGCCCAGTCCTGTGATGTACTGCGCGTCCATCGAGGAGCTGAATTCCGGTGCGGGTTTGAGTTGGTCGGCGCTCAGCGCGATCACGTCAGATACGCCATCCACCACCATGCCCATCACGCGCTTGGCGACGTTGAGGATGATGACCACGGTGAGTTCGTTGTAGGTCACGTTGTCGAGATTGAACTTGATGCGCATGTCGATGATCGGCACGATGATGCCGCGCAGGTTAATCACCCCTTTGATGAAGTCGGGTGAATTGGCTATCGTGGTGACAGCATCGTAACCACGGATTTCCTGAACCTTGAGGATGTCGATGCCGTATTCCTCTTTGCCCAGCGTAAAAGTCAACAGCTCGCGGCTTTCGCTATTCACCGCTTTTCCTTCGCTCGTTTGCATGGTGTCCTCCCTTTAGTTGTTTAATGGTTATTCGTTTAACCTGCATGTAGGTGCGAATTAACCAGCCACTTGGTTGCCGTCTTTTGGCAGCCTAGTGGAATGGCTATGCAACGCCATTCGCACACAATTTAAATGTTCGGGCGAATGAATTCGCCCCTACCTACGCATCTGCACTTATTTCCGGCTGGCCCGAATCATGCGTTACCCAACTTCTTGATTATCGACTTCGCCAGATTCTCGTTAATTTCGTTATGCCGTGGTACTGGCTGAGACTGCTTGGTTTCTTGATTAGTGTACCAGTCGTGCCGCCCGCCATTGCGAATCAAAGTACATCCCATTTGTTCAAGTAGCTTAATTAAGTCCCGCCTTTTCATTCATGCCACCAGCAATTCATCTACCTTGCGGATGTATGGAACCTGCTCTGACTCAATGTCGCTCAGCAATTCTTTCAAATTGTCGGCAAGCTCTTCTTTGCTGTCTCCCTGCGTCCAATATTCTGGATAGTCATTGAGATAACCGATAAAGAACAAATCGTCCCGCCAGTGAGTAAATTTTAACGCTCTCATTCTTTCTCCACATCATGTAGTGGCACGGCGCGTAGTTCCGTAGGGTGGGCTCTGCCCACCATGTCGGGCAGAGCCCGACCTACAAAAACCGCCTCCCCTGTTACGCCTGCGCCCTCCGACAGGCTCATAACCAGCGACTTGGCTATCGTTTTTTGATAGCCTAGTCGAATGGCTAGTTGTTTCATCAGGACAGGCTTTGCCCAACCTGCGAATCACCTACGCCTGCGCAAACTTGACCAGCGCGCCCACGTCCATAATCATCGCCACTCGCCCGTCGCCCATGATGGTGGCACCCGATACGCCTACCACTTTTCGATAATTGGTTTCGAGGCTCTTGATCACCACTTGATGCTGGCTGACCAGGTCGTCCACAAACAATGCGATTTTTTTGCCTTCCGCTTCCAGTAACACCAATATGCCTTTGGACGGGTCGGTGACTTTGGTCTGGATATTGAATACCTGATGCAGGGCGATGATCGGCAGATATTCGCCGCGCACATGCAACACCTGCCCCTGTCCGCTGATTTCCTTGATGTCTTCGGCCTTGGGCTGTAACGACTCAATGATGAAACTGAGCGGGACAATGTACAGCTGGTCGCCCACCGCGATGGACAATCCATCCAGGATCGCCAGAGTCAACGGCAGGCGGATGGTGACGGTGCTGCCTTCTCCCAGCTTGGAGGCGATTTCGACGCGCCCGCCGATGCCTTCGATATTGCGCTTGACCACGTCCATGCCGACCCCGCGCCCGGATACATCCGTGACCACGGCGGCGGTGGAAAAACCGGGCGCAAAAATCATCAGCCAGACATCTGCATCGCTGATATTTTCGTTGTAGGCTATGCCTTTTTCCTTGGCTTTGGCGAGTATCCGGTCGCGGTTCAAACCGCCACCGTCATCTATTACCTGAATGACGATATTGCCGCCCTGATGCGCGGCGCGCAGGGTGATGGTGCCTTGCGGGTCTTTGCCCTTGGCGATGCGGTCTTCCGGCATTTCGACACCGTGGTCGAGGCTGTTGCGCACCAGATGGGTGAGCGGGTCGCTGATTTTTTCGATCAGCCCCTTGTCCAGCTCGGTACCTTCGCCGATCATTTTGAGCTGCACTTTTTTGTCGAGTTTTCCGGCCAGATCGCGCACCAGGCGGGGGAAACGGCTGAATACGAAATTGATCGGCATCATGCGCACCGACATCACGGCTTCCTGCAATTCACGGGTGTTGAGTTCGAGTTGCGCCAACCCGTTGATCAACGGTTCGTTCAATACTGGATCTAAATGCGAGGCGATTTCCGCCAGCATGGATTGGGTAATCACCAGCTCGCCAACCAGGTTGATCATCTGGTCAACTTTTTCCACGCTGACGCGGATCGAGGTTTCGGCAGCTGGCGCGCCTGCGGCTGGCGCGCCCCGATCAGCGGCGCGGCGGTGCGGCACTTCTTCTTCAGCCTGAGCAGTCGCTACCGGGGTTGGCTGCGTTGTTTTATCTTCCACATCAACGAAGAAACCGTAGCCCTGCGCATTCTCAACTTCGGACTTGAGCACTTCCGGCTCGACAAAAAAACCGTAACCCTGCGCGTTTTCCGCCGCCGCCTGAAGCTCTTCCGGCTCCACAAAAAAACCATAACCCAGATCATCTTCGGAACTGGAGGTTTTGCCCTCTGCCTTCTGTCCTTTGTCCTCCGCCACATGATCGCTAATCAATGTGATGGTCAGTTGTTCCGGTTCCAAAAAGAACGAGAAGTTTTCGCGCAAGTCTTCTTCGGATGCGTAGCTGGTCAGCGATAGCGTGACCGATTTTCCGCCAATTTTTTGATTTTCAATTTTTCCGATATTGCTCAAGTCTTCCAGCAGATTGGTGAGGTCGGTTTTTTTGGGGAATATGGCGGGCGATTTATCGAACTTGATTTGATAAACATGCTGCACGGAAGGGTGCGCTGCTTCTGCTGTTTGTGGTGCAGGGGCGGATGTAGTTGCCGCTGCAGTTTCGGCCTGTCCTCCCCCGCCAAGCTGAGTTCCTTTAGCGGTCAGTTGCGCCAGTCTGGCGCGTATTTCGACGGACGGAGCCGGGTCTGCGATGGTGCCATTCTGGTGCGCTTCCAGCAAACCTTTCAGCACATCGCCCGCTTGCAGAAAGGCATCCACCATGTCGGCGGTAATGGCGATTTCATTTTTGCGGATGCCATCCAGCAGAGTTTCGAGAATGTGCGTCACTTCGGTCATATCGTTAAAACCGAATGTGCCGCTGCCGCCTTTAATGGAATGTGCCGAACGGAAAATGGCGTTTAGCTGATCCGGATCCGGCGCATCGAGATCAAGCGCAAGCAGCAAACTTTCCATGCTATCGAGATGCTCTGCTGACTCCTCGAAGAACACCTGATAAAACTGGCTCATGTCGATGGACATTGGCTTTTCCCTAGAGTGATATGTGAAAAATTTTTGTCGGGTTTTAACGTAGGTCAGGCTATGCCCGACATGGTGAGCCGTCTTTCTGTAGGTTGGGCAAAGCGTAGCGTGCCCAACAAACGAAGACTTCATTCGGATGCCAAGACAAAAACTTCCCCGCATTGATGTTGGGCACGCTACGCTTTGCCCAACCTACGCGCTGGCTTGTGTCAATGGACATTGGCTTTTCCATATATTCACCCAACCACTTTTTTTACAACCTCCAGCAATTTCTGCGGGTCGAACGGTTTTACCAGCCAACCGGTGGCACCCGATGCTTTGCCTTGCGCCTTCATGGCATCGCTGGATTCGGTAGTCAACATCAGGATCGGAACAGTCCTGTATTGCGGCAGCGCGCGCAGGGCTTTAATCAAAGTCAGCCCGTCCATTTTTGGCATATTCTGGTCGGTAAGCACCATATTGGCCGCATTGGCTTTGGCCTTATCCAATCCATCCTGCCCATCAACCGCCTCGATAACGGTGTATCCAGCAGATTTCAAAGTGAACGCCACCATTTGCCGGATGGAGGCGGAATCATCGACAGTCAGT
>CAIZNF010000468.1 GCA_903934275.1 uncultured Nitrosomonadales bacterium | reverse complement strand
GCATTATGCGCTATTTTGTAGTTTAAGTGAAGAGCAGAACCGAACTGTACCAATTCACAGGCTTATTCGCAGATTTTGTGAAAAAAAACTCCGAAGAGGACTCTGGTTTCTCTGATCGGAGAAGCGGGCTAGAAAAACGCTTTCATGATCAGTGCGATGATTCCGCCCATAACGATACCAAGCATAATTTTTAAAGGTGCTATTTCGATTTGCAGGTCCTTTTTTGTTACCAGTTCCTGATCGTTAGATGCGTCTCGATAAGCTGATGCAATGGCTTCGGCTTGTGCGGCATTGATACCGCTGGCTTCAAGCGTTTTAACGAATTTAAGCGTGTCGAATGTAACTATGCTCATGATATTTTCTTTCAAAGTTGTCCAAGGTTAAATGATTTCGCTGGCTTTGGCAATTAGCTGTGAAGCTCTGTTAGCGCTAAATATGCGTGGCTATTTGCTGGTTTGTGTCCCTTGATGTCTGTCCTGCAACGTTTTGCTATCGTTTTTTCTACCCGCGCATTGATTGTTTTACCATCCGAAATTCTGAAACGGAGACATGGTCAGGGAAAAGATAGTGCGACATTGGCATGGTTGGTCGGGAACAGGCAAGAGACTAATTTAGACAATAAAGCCTTGATAATCAATAGACAGAAAGAATTAAGCCATTCCCGGAAATACGCATAATGTATATTATGTCAAATTTACAATATAGATTAAATATTTTGTTGTCAAGCTATTAGCTACAACTGTACGTTTCCTTCTTTGGATTCCACCCATAAACTCAAAGCGCCGTCCCCTACCTGAAACTGTACGGTAATTTCGACGGCTTGCATAATTTTCTCGAATCCAGCTTCCGATTGAGAAACCGTGAAGTATGGTGCGGCGTAAATTGATACGGCTTGTGACGCGCCAAGAATCAGATGCCCGCCTAATACACCGTCGTCCAATATGAGCCTGTCAGTTTTGCTCAGCTCCAATAGCGCACCGAATCCCCCAAGAATCCTGTTATCCGCATCTATATAACGTCCCGCATAACCGTCGCAGCATGGCATGGCAAGCAACAATCTAACAGATATAACCTTGCCTTTGTGTCGCTTGGCTGTGTATTGGGCATCAATGCGGTTGCCGGTAAGGGTTATAGCTTTAGTAACCTCACCTTGCTCAATTTCAGCATGGAATTGCATCGAGGCGGGGGTGGTATTAACAAGAGCATAGCTGTCGATGGGCAAATATTTGCCGTAATGAATCAATGAATCGATAAATAAACCGTGCGGCTGGTGATCGGTCAATAAATCGGAAGATGAAATTTCATGTTTAAAGGCTATACGGTCATGCGCGGAAACGATACCTTCACCGGAATGCTTGCCTCCCTTTTTGTCTTTGTGAATTTTTTCAAAGTAGTGCTCGGCTTGGCGACGCAAGGTATCGCCAAAATTGTGCTTCAATCGGTAATCGTCAAATTCGCAAACTCCTGCATAACCATTTAGTTTAACAATCGCTTGCAATTCTTTGTTAAATAAACAAAACTCATCGAATCCATCTTTATCAAAATCTGCCTGAACAGAAAGCTTACGGGGGGCAATGCGATCCAACTTGGCTTCCAGTCTGACAATGGCGTTATACACGGCGCGGCGCAAGTGCGGCAGATAAAGCCCGCCAAACAGCCCATGCCAGTACGCATCATTGGCTTGCGCCTCATACAAATCATCCAGCAGGTCTGACGTGCGACGTTTTTCTGACAGTCCGGCGACCCTCAACGACAAGGCTTGCATGCGCTTGTGCATCCAGTTGGATTCTGGGTAGCGGGTAAAAAAGTTCTTCCAGATGCCACCTCTAACGTATGCTTTATGCTCTTCATACCGCCCTGCACTTTTCTCGCGGGCGACGAGGCCGGCATAGCGGGCCGCTGCCGGGGCGGGCAAAGTCCACTCATTCATTTCAATATAAGAGGTGGTCGGCAGATAAACAATCCCGCGCGTTTTGGCTTCAGCGTGATATTCCCTATAGGTGCGAGTTTTGATTTTCTTCGAAGCCAACACCCCGCAAATGAAGTTTTCCAGCCACTTTTTTTCATAGACCCATTCGTAAGTTTCTGGCCAGATACCAAATTTTTCAATGTCGTCAAAATATACGGCGCAAGCATTCTCGCCCTGCCCTGCCAGTTGCTCCATGTAGCCGACAACCTCGTGCGCTATCGAAAACGGGATTCGGTAGCGCAACCCTTCTGAAATTGGGAATAAATCCAGCGGCTTGCCTCCCTCTTCAGTGGTGTAATAGCCATTCAATTGGCTGGCTTCTTTGCCGGCGCACAGAAAATGATAATCATCCACCGTCACATAGCGAATCCCCGCGTCCGCCAGAGAGGGAACCACTGTCGCTTCCCAGACCCTCTCGGTGAGCCATGCGCCTTGTGGGCGCTGGCCTAATTTGGCTTCAAGTTTATCGGAAAAACGCGTCAATTGCCCAACCCGGTCCTGCTCAGGAATGACTGCCAGCACTGGCTCGGTGTCCCCTGCCCCGAATAATTCCACTTGGCCGCGCGCGACCATCTCACGCAACAAAGCCATGTCGTCAGGGAACTTTTGCAACAGGTAATCCAGCAACCAGCCGCTAAAATGCACGGCAAAACGGAATTCAGGAAAGCGGTGCAGCGTTTGCAGGAAGGGGCGGTAACAGCGCAAATGTGCATCGTCGATAACTTCGGGAAAATTCCCAACCGGCTGATGCGCGTGGACACCAAACAACAAAGATACCGTTTTATAACCAGCCACTTGGTTGTCGCCTTTTGACAAGCTAGCGGGATGGCTAGTAGTTTTATCAGTCATGAAGTTTTAGTCCGTATATGGTCAAATTCATTCGGAAGCACGCCGCATTGCGCCACCCGTTTCCGGATGCCCGCTACCATGGCTGACAGGTTCGGAGAGGTTTATCGGTGGCGGCAATTTCAGCAGACGGTATAACTCGGTAAGGTTATGCCTGAACAGGCGATCAAAGCTGGCTACCGAATGGGAAGGATTGTAATCGCCAAACCACCAAAACCAGTCCGAGCTTTCACAGGAACAAAGCTGTCTCTCTGCAGCATCTTGCTCTGCATGACAGAGCCGACCACTACTCATTACCATGTCATAACTATGCTTGGCGGCACACAGCATATCCCAAGCTTTATTTTTGTCCGACGAACCTATCCAGGTTGAAAAATTGCCATAAACCCAACTACCTGCGACGATGCCGGCAAGATTATGCACGCGGGCGCAATCTGTTTCTGTCTGCCCGGCTGGTCGGTCTACATATTCACAGTAAGTGGTCGTCTGTATCTGCGCACTGGATTCAAGCATGGTGTAAAGCTCATCCAGAAAGTAGTGCCCATTGTAAGGATATGATTCCCAAGCATTTTCTCCATCAAGAATGACACTGACGATAGGTTTTTCGCCATTTGGCGCGTTGTTGGCAATGGTCTTTATTTGTTCAACAAAGTGGACTGCTGCATCTTTGCCGTGCCAACGTGAGTACTCAAAACCGATC
>CAIZNF010000467.1 GCA_903934275.1 uncultured Nitrosomonadales bacterium | reverse complement strand
CCTCACTTCGTTCGGAATGACAGTTTTTTATCCACAAGCGACAATTTGTTGTCGCTTAATTTTGCATTAGAGACTAATGGGCATGGCAGTTTCTTGCTGCCCCTGATGATGAAACCGTAGGAGAGACCTTCAGGTCGCGATGTTCAGCAGCGAATCGCGACCTGGAGACCACTCCAACAATCGATGTTGTTTCACGTTAATACTGTAGGAATATTCCTACTCCCGCTCTATACGATTTCCTACCGAAACTTTCAATATCGGCTGATATTTTATTTATCGCCGTTTCAGCATTATGCCTTCCGTGGAAACAGGCAAGAAGCACAGGCCTGCTACAGGCTGCCAAAAAATTACAAATTAAAACAAATTGGGTGAAATAAAAGCATGGCGACAAGTCTGAAAAAATATTGGATTTACCCGGCGATACCAACAGCGTTGGGCGTAATTGGCCTGGCGCTTCTGGGTGGTTTTACCTGGCAGGCTGCTGTTGCCATTGTGGTGGTTATGCTCTCCGGCGTTGCCGGGTGCATATTGCTGGACAAGCAGTGTGCAGCTGATACCGGGTCGCTTGTAACGGCGGCTCAAACAAGAGCCGATGCGGCATTCAAGGTGGAAGTGGCCGCATATCTGCGTAGCTTGCAAACATTGGGTAGCGATGTAGTGCCGGTATGGGTGCGCCACGTTGAGACCGGGAGGAGCCAGATGGAAGCCGCCATCATTGATTTGATGGTGCGATTTTCCGGCATTGTGGACAAACTGGACGCGGCGTTAAAGGCATCCGAAGCGGCTTCAGAAGGTATGGGTGGTGGGTTGGCAAGCGTGTTTGCCAGCGGCGAATCGGAATTGGGCGCGGTTATCAATTCACTGCGCGATGCGATGCAGCATAAAGAAGCCATGCTGGCGGAAATTCAGGGCTTGTTAAGTTTTATTGTCGAGCTGGAAAAGATGGCTGCTGACGTGGCGGGCATCGCCGATCAGACCAATCTTCTGGCATTGAATGCCGCGATTGAAGCGGCGCGGGCGGGAGAAGCGGGGCGCGGGTTTGCCGTGGTGGCGGACGAAGTCAGGAAGCTTTCCACGCTGTCCAAAAAAACTGGGACCTTGATCAGCGAAAAAGTGAAAGTTGTCAGCATTGCGATCAGTGCCGCAGTCAAGACCTCCCAGCAAACTGCGGCGAGCGAGACGAAAGCGTTGGCCGCTTCGGAAACCGCAATTGGCAACGTGCTGGGCAATTTCAGGCAGATTACCAGCGGGCTTTCCGAGTCGAGCGGGATATTGCGCAGGGAGAGTGATGGCATCAAGAACGAAGTCGCCATGTCGCTGGTGCAGCTCCAGTTTCAGGATCGCGTCAGCCAGATACTGAGCCATGTCCGCGACAACATCGGCAGCCTGCCGAATTATCTGGAAAAAAGCCAGGTTGAATTTGAACGTAGCGGCAGGCTTGAACCGGTCGCTGCCGGACAATTGCTGAAGGAAATTGAGAGCACTTATGCGATGGCTGAAGAGCACGGCAACCACGGCGGCAGTGGGCAGACAGCACCACAAAATACAGAAATTTCATTTTTTTAGGAGAAGTAAATGGCTAAGACAATTCTTGTGGTGGACGATTCCGCATCATTGCGCCAGGTGGTGGGTATCGCGCTCAAGGGCGCGGGTTATGAAGTGATCGAAGCCTGTGATGGCAAGGACGCGCTCACCAAGTTGGACGGAAAGAAAATCCATCTCATCATCAGCGATGTCAACATGCCCAACATGGATGGGCTGACGTTTGTGGCGGAGTCGAAAAAGCTGCCCGCCTATAAATTCACCCCGGTCATCATGCTGACCACGGAGTCGGGCGAGAGCAAAAAATCCGCCGGGCAGGCAGCCGGTGCCAAGGCTTGGGTAATCAAGCCATTTCAGCCCGCTCAAATGCTGGCAGCGGTGTCCAAATTAATCATGCCGTAGGGCAGAAAGGCGTAGCGCCATGAATGTCAATGTTGCAAATGAAGACGGCTATTGCCGTATCGGTATAGCGGGAGAAATGACCATCTATACGGCGGCACAGCTAAAAGAAAGCTTGCTTTCCGCTATGGCCGATTGCGCCGAACTGGAAATGAATCTGGGGCAGGTAAGCGAAATCGACACCGCCGGATTGCAGCTGCTGGCGCTGGCCAAGCGCGAGGCGGCTGACAAGAATAAACCGCTGCACTTTGTCGCGCACAGCCAGGCGGTATTGGATATGTTGGACCTGTGCAATCTGGAGGGGGCGTTCGGCGACCCGGTAGTGATCTCGCGTGGGTAAAACATGAACAAGTGCGTAGGTTGGGCAAAGCGTAGCGT
>CAIZNF010000466.1 GCA_903934275.1 uncultured Nitrosomonadales bacterium | reverse complement strand
CTCGCAATGACATAACCAAATACAAGGAGAAGAGATGAAACTAAAATTTATAACCCTGTTCGTGATCATTGGGCTTGTGCTTAGCGCATGCGGAGGCGGAGGAACTACGCCAGCCACCGAACCACCTACTAGCGGAGATCCTGCCCCAGCAACAGAAGCAGCCTCGAGCGCGAGTGGAGGCGGAACCGTTACGCTGATAATTCCTGAAGAGCCGACCACGCTCAATTATTTCTTGGCAGATGCGGCCATCGTGCGTCAAGCTGCCGAAGCAACTGCGATGACCGGTCTGGCGACCATCAACGAAAAAGGCGAGTATGTCGCCACACTCGCACAGGAATTGCCGACACTAGACAATGGCGGATTATCCGCAGATTACCTCACCGTCACATGGAAACTGCGCGAAGGACTCAAATGGTCTGACGGCGAAGCGCTCACCTCGGACGATGTCAAATTCACAGTTGAAGTACTGTCAAACCCAGATGCAGGCGCGCTGGTCGGCACAAGCGGATTTGATCTGATCACATCTGTCGAAACACCTGATGATCTTACTGCCGTTCTTACCTACTCGGCACCATATCCTGGGTATCTGGATCAATTTGCTTATGGCTTATTTCCGCGCCATGCCACCGGCGAACCAGCCGACATGGCAAACTGGGAATGGAATCGAAACCCAGTTGGCGCGGGTCCGTTCATCGTCAGCAATTGGGCCTCGGGCGAAAGCATCACCATGACGCGCAACCCGAATTATTACGAAACAGGAAAGCCGTACTTGGATTCGCTCGTCTTTGCCATCGTGCCTGAACCCGCAGCGCAAACCGCGATGATGTTAAATAGCGAGGCGCAAATGCAATTATGGCCCGGTGAATTCAAAGCCGATTACGATGAACTGCTAAAAGGCATAGCCACACAGCACCTCATCCCCGGTATTTGGAACATGGCAATTGACTTCAATCTCAGCGCGCCTTTTGACGGCGACCCAACTGCTTCTGCTCCACACCCGATCCTTGGTGACGTTCGCGTGCGCCAGGCCATCGCCAGCGCAATTGATTATCAGACCCTTCAAAAGGATGTGCTTAAGGGCAGTGCAGGCGATTCCACCAATCCGTTCGCGTATGGTTGGTATCAATGCGACCTGCCGCGCGCGTTTGGATTCGATATTGAGAAAGCCAATCAGCTTTTGGATGAAGCTGGCTGGGTGATGGGCGATGACGGCATCCGTGTTGCCAAGGGAGCGATGTATGCCGAGGACGGAACCCGCCTCTCGCTTGAACTGCAGGGGTATACGGCTTTCGATCCGCTGCAACTCACCGAAGAATTCATCGTTGAGAACTTAAAGGCTGTCGGCGTGGAAGCCCGCATTCAGAACTATGATTTCTCGATCATCTTCGGCACTTTTGAAGACAACTCACCACGCGCTGTCGGTGACTATGACATGCTCATCTTTGACCGCGGTTTCACCACCGAACCGCAGGGCTACAACTTCGATGCCTATCATTCATCCCGCATCCCCACTGCCGAAAATTCCACGGGCGGAAATTACTTCCGCTGGGTGAACGCGGATGTGGATGCCGCCCTTGAAACAGCAGGCAGCAGCTTCGATTTACAAACCCGCAAGGATGCGTATTGTACAGTTGGCCAGGCGGTCATTGACGACCTTCCGCAAGTGTATCTGTATCTCTTCCAAGATAATTACGGCGTAGCCGATAACCTCGATGGATACGTTCTCAGCACATGGGGTTCCATGAGTTGGGGCGCGCAGAACTGGAAAATCAAATAACGTACAACCAAATAAGCGGCAGTCATCTAAAAAATGACTGCCGCTTATTTTTTGACAATTCACATGACAAATAACTGGTATCACAAAACAACAATATACCAAATATATCCACGCTCATTCCACGACAGCAATGCGG
>CAIZNF010000465.1 GCA_903934275.1 uncultured Nitrosomonadales bacterium | reverse complement strand
GTCGAGGAAATGCTGCGCAAGCTTTCCGTCGCAGTCGAGCAAAACCCCGCGTCGGTGGTCATCACCGATTTAAATGCCTGCATCCAGTACGTCAACCCCAGGTTCACCGAGATCACCGGCTACACCGCCGCCGAAGCGATTGGGCAAACCCCGCGCATTCTTCAGTCAGGGCAGACCCCCAAAAAAACCTATTCAAAACTGTGGGGAAAGCTAACCAGCGGGCAAATATGGCATGGCGAACTTTTTAACAAACGCAAAAATGGCGAGCTTTTTTGGGAAGATGTTCAGATCGCTCCCGTCAAGAACACGGCAGGCACTATCACCCATTATGTTGCCGTAAAAACTGACATCACCGAGCGCAAACAGGTAGAGGCAGCGCTACAGGAAAGCGAGTTTCGCTGGAAATTCGCCATCGAAGGTTCCGGTGACGGTCTTTGGGATTGGAACGTTGCAGAAAACACCGTATTCTTCACCAAACGCTGGAAAGAAATGCTGGGCTTTGCCGAAGACGAAATCGGCAATGGGTTGGACGAATGGGAGAAGCGCATTCACCCTGACGACAAGGCAGAAGTTTTTGCCATGATACAAGCATACTTCGATGGCAAGATACCAGGCTACATCAACGAGCACCGCGTCCTGTGTAAGGATGGCAGCTATAAATGGATACTTGATCGCGGCATAGTGGTCAGCCGCAGCGAAGACGGCAAGCCATTGCGCATGATCGGCACGCATACCGACATCACTGTGCGCAAGGAATTTGAAGCGGAACTACTGCGTTCCAACGCCGAGCTGGAACAATTCAGCTACGCGGTTTCACACGATATGCGCCAGCCGTTGCGCATGATCTCCAGTTACTTGCAACTGATTGAGCTGGGGCTGGCCGACCAGCTCATCGGCGAAAAACGCGATTACTTCAACTACGCCATCGACGGCGCCAAGCGTATCGACCAGATGCTGGTGGCCTTGCTCGAATACTCGCGCGTGGGCAGGATGGGCGAACCGCCAACCTGGATCGACAGCCGCGCCGCGCTCGACGAAGCGCTGCAATTCCTCCAGCCAGCCATCGCTGAGGCGCAGGCCAAGCTGAACGTCAGCGGCGACTGGCCTCACATTTTCGCCAGCCACGATGAGATATTGCGGCTCCTCCAGAACCTCATCGGCAACTCCGTCAAATACCGTATCGCCGGGCGGATACCGGAAATCACCGTGACCAGCGAAGTGGTCGGAAATGAATGGCATTTGTATGTCGCCGACAACGGTGTCGGCATCATCCCGGAACAGATCAAACGACTGTTCAAAGTGTTCCAGCGCCTGCACACGCGCGACGCCTACGAAGGCACCGGCATCGGTCTGGCGCTGTGCCGCAAGGTCGCCGAACACCACAAGGGGCGTATCTGGGCGGAATCGGCAGGAGAGGGGTTGGGCAGCAGGTTCTGCGTCGTGCTGCCTTTGCGGGGGGGGGTAGATAATGCGCTGGAAGATAACAATAGCCCGCGTGAGGCGCAAGCGCATGAATGAGATGAAGGCAACAATGGGGGATTGTTTTTTTGTAGAAGGTTGGGTGCTGCCTTCTGCAACACATTGCGCCTCTGTGAAGAGGGCATCATGAGAGAGAAACAAAACAAGCTAGGCACATTGCGCGCAGCAGCCAAGACAGCTGTAGCGGGTATTTTTGTCGCAGGAATGACTGGCTCCGCCGCATTTGCGCAAGAGGAAGAAAAATCACCCTGGCGCTTTAATGGCGCAATCCGGGGGAATTATCAACATTTGGACTATGTCCCCAGCCGCAAAGGTGTACTTGAGTTCGATACGCTTATCGGCAAGTTTGCTTACGACGATGGGTCAGCAATCGGATCGGGGCAGGTACGTTATTACAGGTACTCTCACCGGCAAACAGGCGGGACGGATTCGGGGGAGATGGTGTTCCTGCAACATCTCTGGGTGGGGTATCGTTTCATGGACAAGAGCGAACTGATTGTGGGGCTCAGCTCCCAACCGTTCGGCCTATATCCTTTTGCCGGAAACAACCTCTCCGAATCGATGGCCTATTGGGCCGGGTATGAAGATACCCAAAGCCTTGGTATCAAGTATTCGCGCAGGGATGGCGAGCTGGAGACACAGTTGGCTGTTTATCCGGGTGATGGCGGGTACGGCTGGGTATCGGTATCGGGCGGCAATTTTCTGGAAAAAGAGTCGGCGCGCTACAGCTACCACGCAGTCAATGGAAACAAAGAGAGCGATACGGTTATCGCCCGTGCCGCTTATGGAATTCAGCATGGTCAGGATAATAAATCGGAGATCGGGCTTTCCTACCTCAATGGTAAAATCGACAGCACGATCAATCAGGCTGGCAACAGGGATGCCTTGGCAGTTCACTATGCCGGATCATCAGGCAAGCTGGGAATCAGGTTGCAGGCCATGCGATATGACTACCGGCTCAATGGCTCGCCCACCACGCTATTGATTGGCTCCTACGGCTACTCGAACAAGCTCGCTACCAAGGGAAATATCTATATCGCCAATGTCAGCTATGCGCTCGACGGCAGCATCGGGCCGTTCGGCGGTTTCACCCTGTACAACGACTATAGCGTGCTGAACAAGAGCGTTGCCGGTTTTGTCAATTCATCCCAGAATGTGACCGGCGTTTCGTTTGGCGCCGAAAAATGGCGGGTTTATGCTGATTACATGCGAGGCAAGAATTCGACGTTTATGTCTCCCATAGGCTATAACGGGTTAGGTTCGGGGGCAGCGTTTAATAATACGGGCAAACGTATCAACATAAATGTTGGCTATTATTTTTAACTTTAAATTTGATTCATGGATTTTGCCGATTGATCCGGGAGCATTTGAAAGCGGCGGACAACAAGCAATAGCCCCTCTCCCCTTGCGGGATAACCAGCGACTTGGCTGCGGTCGT
>CAIZNF010000464.1 GCA_903934275.1 uncultured Nitrosomonadales bacterium | reverse complement strand
GGGAGAGGGGCACCCACCAAACTCCCCACTCCCCACCGTGGGAGCGGGGCGGGGGGAGAGGGGTGGTCTAGGCGGCTATCAACTCCGCTCCCGACTCCCCGTCTACCAACGCCAGTTATTTCCCGACCGCCTGCTCGGCGAACCCGTGCAATACGGCGAAACCATTTTCGAGACCGACGACGTGCGCCTGTGGCACACCGGCGACGACATCGCCATCCTCAGCTTCAAGACCAAGATGCACGCCATCAGCAACGAAGTGCTGGACGGCATCCTGCGTGCCGTGGACGAAGCCGAGGCGCATTTCACCGCGCTGGTCATCTGGCAAACCGAAGCCCCCTTCTCCGCCGGAGCACACCTGCTGCAACTGATGCAGGGCGTGCAGGAAAGCAGCGAAGCGCCGCCTGCCGGATTGTTCGATAAACTCAAGGGCGCGGCACAGCGCGTGAAATACACCGTCGCGGGTGGCGGCGGTTTGGGCGAAGTGCTCAACGCCGCAACCGGCCATGTGCCGCATGTGGAAGACGTGGTCGCCAAATTCCAGCAAGTCTCGCAGCGCCTGAGATACGCGCAAGTGCCCACCATCGCTGCGGTCTATGGACTGGCGCTCGGCGGCGGCTGCGAATTTTCCATCCACTGCACACGCATTGTTGCCAGTCTGGAGACCTACATCGGCCTGGTCGAAGTCGGCGTCGGTGTCTTGCCCGCAGGCGGTGGCTGCAAAGAAATGACGCTGCGCGCGGCGAACGAAGCGCGGGGCGGCGACATCTTCCCTTACCTCAAACGCTACTTCCAGCAGATCGCGATGGGCGAAGTCGCCAAGAGCGCTGAACTCGCGCGCGACATGGGCTACCTCAAGCCGTCGGATCGCATCGTGCTCAACCAGTATGAGCTGCTGCATGTCGCCAAGGAAGAAGCGAGAGCACTCACCGCCACCGCCTACCGCCCGCCGTTGCAGCAGCGCCAGATACCCGTCGCCGGACGCCCCGGCATCGCCACCTTAAAAACCGCGATGGTCAACATGCTCGAAGGCAGCTTCATCTCCGAACACGATTACAACATCGGCTGCCGCATCGCCGAAACCATGTGCGGCGGCGACGTGGAAGCGGGCAGTATGGTGGATGAACAATGGCTGCTCGATCTGGAACGGCATCACTTTATGGAATTGCTGGCGACGCAGAAGACTAGGGATCGAGTGGAATATATGTTGAAGAACGGGAAGCCATTGCGGAATTGATGAAAAACTACTGCGCTCGACATAACTGCGTTGCTCAACGGCTCAAAATGCTCATTTACTCAAATGTAAATCCCGCTTTTTCGCCATCTCGCGCCTTGTTCTGCCATCGCTCGCTACGTTTTTCAAGGCGCGCTTGATTTTTATCGGACTGGTCTATATGCTGGTCTACATGTGAACCAGTATTGAAGGAAAAACCATGAAGATCGAAATCGGTTCTTACGAAGCGAAAACCAAACTGCCGGAGTTATTGCGGCAGGTGAAAAACGGCAAGAGCTTTACCATTACCAATCGCGGGGAGGCCGTTGCCGATCTGGTGCCCAGCCTGGGTGCGAAAGCGAAGGATAAAGTTGCGGCGGCGGAAAGGCTAAAGGTATTTATGCGAGCCGATCCGGTGTGCGGAGTGAACATCAAGGAACTTATCGAAGAAGGGCGCGCGTGAATTTTGTCCTCGACAACTCGGTGACCATGCGCTGGTTCTTCGGCGATGGAAAACCGCAGGAACTTACTTATGCCGCCAAGGTGCTGGACGCGATGAAAAATGCCAGTGCCATCGTGCCCGCGACCTGGGGGCTGGAGGTGGCAAACGTTATCGCCAAGGCGGAAGCGAAAGGCTGGGTGACCGAGGCGCGCAGCGAGGTATTCCTCGAGATGCTTGAAGGCGTGGACATCGAAGTGGACGCAGCAACCTTTTCGCATGCCTTGTCCCATACCCTGCAATTGGCGCGGCGCTACAAACTCTCTGCTTACGATGCTTCCTATCTGGAGTTGTCATTGAGGCTGGGCTTGCCGCTGGCTACGCTCGACGATGATTTGCAGAAGGCGGCGAAGAAGGCCGGGGTGAAGAAGTTTGCGTGAGCAGGTTGGCTGGCACAGCGATGCTGACCCCTTATCGCTGCGAATTGAAAAGACAACCGATAGATGTTGAAAACTTAAAGTTGTAGCGAATCTGTATTTAATACGAAAATAGGCTTATAGCAGCAAAGGGGCAGGGTGTGAATAATGTAATCAAGAGCAAGGTTCGCCAGCTTTATCATTTCTTAAAAGAGGCAAATCAACTCAGGTTCAGGCCTGTCAGAAATCTTGTTGAACAACCCAAAGTTGTAAGACTGGCAGATATGCCGAATCATCCCTCCATGGAACTATCACGGCCTGTGCGCGTGGAGAATACGCAAGAGATCTCAGACACATTACTTCGCATCAGACGCCCCGCAATTACTCGTTGCCCAGCTCCGCCAGAATCGTTTGCCTCATGGTTGCTGCCCAACTGGGATGATCCATCGAAATCGGCAGTGTATGCCGAGAGCCAGAACGCCACCAACGATGAAGATGAAACCATCACCATTATGTTCGAAGATGATGAGCAACGTGTTTCGGACTACGCCAACTGGATTGCGCTACGAAGTGCATGGGTTACGCCAGAACTGGCTGCTCGTAAGGCAATGCGATTTTTTGAGGTCTTCTATGACATCTACTCCACTATTGAGAAAGATGGCGAACAGCTTGAGCTGCTGGTGGCGGATGGTCATTTCTCTTGGCAGACAACTTCTGGGGTTGATGGGCAGGTCGTCATTGAACATCCAGTTTTACTGAAGCGTGTTGAGCTACGATTCGATCCCAATGTTCCCGAGTTCACGATCCACGAGACCGACCGGGAAGCCGAGTTGTATGGCAGCCT
>CAIZNF010000463.1 GCA_903934275.1 uncultured Nitrosomonadales bacterium | reverse complement strand
CCGGGCAGTCGAGTGGACGTTGATCAAATTGACGCTGCTCACTTCGACGGATCGCTGCAACAGGCGCTTTTTAATTCAATGCCAACATCCGGCTCTTTTGAACTCAATGTCACAAACAGACAACACTCCATTATGTCCGTTTCGCCACGCCACCCGTGACTTACCATACGCGGCAGGTCCGTGTCACCATTAAAAAAAACGACGTCCAGCTGGGGCCGTCGACATTGTGGTTCACCTACTGGTGATGTTTCTACGGTGGACATTCACCTCCGCACTTGCTTAATTAAAAAGGGGTGCGTGGGAAAGATATTCTGCTACTCCGGCAGGAATTACCTGTCAGCGCACCACTTTCCTCTCTCTGTCTCTTTCTACTGCTGGTACTTTCCATTTTGGCCGAGCCGGCAGCTCCGCAACAGATACTGCCGGCCGAGCCGGCAGCTCCGCAACAGATACTGCCGGCTAAACTGAATGCCGCAGGAGGCGGCGGTCGAGCGCGTCGTGCACGCCACTGAGTGGTGTATTCTCGTCTTGGCAACCACACTGTTCCGTACTGACGAAAATAGAGGCGAGTGGATAAAGTGGACAGAGGCAAAAAACTTCATCGACCCGGCGGCCAGACAATTCGCTCCGGTGGGAACAAAAGAGCTGTCTGCAAAAGCACTAGCCACACGTTACAGCGCTTTGAAACAATCACCCCCGTCGTTGCTCAGAGCCCAGGAAGGATGTAACATACTTCTTGTAGACAGTAACTTCACTGAGTTTTTTACTGACTACGTTCAGACGAACGCCAACCAGTATCGACAAATGTTTCCAGGCTTCTGTGCAACGACAGGGGTACAGGCCCGGCTAACCGAAGAATTATTAGCAATTCAACTTAACAAAGAATCAACAAAAGTCGAAACAAAACCACAAATGAATCTTGTACAGAAAGTCGATGCACAGGTAGGTCGATGCACGCTTGTACTCGTTGGTGAGGTGCTATGTGCTAACACCCGTACACCGCCCTGCATGCTGCCAGACACCCCCCACCCCAGCCGAACCACACTACCCATGCGCAATGCAGGGCTGCACTACGTACGGTAAAATTGACTGCCTCGAAGGGTCAGGCACGTGCCCTACATGTGGCGCATCCTACTGCAGTCGCGAACACCAAAAGGAACACTGGCCCCAGCACAAGAAGGTCTGCACTGCAGCGATTGCGGAGCCAGTGCATCGGGGCAACGCTGAGAGCGCTGGGGCAGCCACTACTACCGCTGTTCTGACAGGAGACGGGGAACATGTACCCGTAGACGACCAGACACAGCTCCCCATGACCCCACAACGCGCTAACCCAGCACCTGATCCGACAGGGCCGGCCACTGGAGACAAGCGGAAAAATGTTGATAAATCCCCTGCATCCCCCCCGGTTAGCAAAAGATTGCGTAAACACTCGTCCAGTCAGCATACATTCACTGACTGCCCCTCTCAGACAAGACGAATCAAGGAACACATAGCAGCAGGCACACTACCGCAAGCGTATCTGGAATTTGCCCAACCAACCGTGTTGCTGGGGCTCACCAACTCGTGGAATACTATGCAGGAACGTGCTGCTAGACCGGATCGGACGTCACTCGGTGACCAGATCCACGTGAAGTGGGCTGATGATTCTATCGGCCCGTTTGTGTCGTTGTCGCAGTTTCAGAAGGCAAATACGCAGCTAACCGGCTATGGAATTGTGGAGCGGGGTATTGTTGTCGACGCGGTGTACACTAGACAGAAAATACTCGTCACGGAGGACAGGACCCGGGACACAATTCTCCTCCTCGACATGAACACTGCCGAGGGAGAACTTATACTTGCCGCTCTAGAGGTTTTTCAGGGATTTACCAGTGCCCTAGCGCGCCACGCAGGCATCGGGATTAATGCAGCTGGTAGTGGGAGGTACATGTACGAGTCCGACTTTCTGGCGGATGGGCTCTTTAACAGTTACAATCCTCAAGGGATACCGCCGATGCCTAGCACCATGGCCGAAAATGCGTGGTGTGCCTTTATACAGGACATTGGGTCACGAATTCAGGGTGGGACTCTGGCAGCTATCGGGAAAGTTCTGCGCTATCAAATGCCCAGATATGGTTCGTGTGCACACTTGTCCACCGAACCCGATAGCATTTACCAAGCGTGGCATCTTGATCACCAGGTGTCACACAGGTATCTCCAGTCTATGCACGCTTTGGAAGAGGCCAGTGGTGGGAAATATCCTTCCCTTTCTGGTTTGCAAGTGCTCCTCTCACCCCCGTGGGCTACTTACGGATTCTCTATCTTAAGCAGTTCAGCACCCGCCAATTTTATCCCGGAGCTGCTAAAGTCCCTGGCCGAGAAGCGCGCCGAAACAATTCATCAAGTATTGAGTGAAACTTCGAAGGAATACATGAATCGCGTTCAGGGTACGATCGCCGAGGAGATCCGGTTGGAGACTGG
>CAIZNF010000462.1 GCA_903934275.1 uncultured Nitrosomonadales bacterium | reverse complement strand
CGCATCCGGCTTGATGAAGGCATCAGCGTGAATAGAGATGAACAAATCTGCGTTTACCTTGCGCGCCTTGGTGACGCGCACAATGAGAGGGATAAAATAATCGCCGTCGCGAATCAGCACACCGCGCATATTCGGCGTGTCATCCACCAGTGCTTTTACCTTTCGCGCAATCGCCAACGTGACATTTTTTTCGTAGGAACCTTTTTTTCCGCGTGCGCCGGGATCTTCGCCGCCGTGTCCGGCATCGATTGCAATAATCAGCGTGCGCGCCCGCAGTTCGGGTATATTTTTGAGCGGTACGGATGACGGTTGCGCGTCAATTTTACCGATACTCATGCCGGGAACCAACTTTGGTTTTTCTTCGGCAGATGGTTCTTTTGCGACAGGCAGTTCTTGCGGAGGCTGCATGGTTGCAGCGGGCGCGCTGATGGCTTCGGATGCAGTTACTTTTGATTTTTCGAGCAAGGCCATCAACGGGTCAAGCGGCTTGGCGGGGTATACGTCCAACACCAGACGGTAACCATATTCGCCGACCGGTCTGAGGGCGAATAGTTGCGGCTTAACCTCGCCCTTCAAGTCGAGCACCATGCGCACCACGCCGGCTTTGAAACGTCCAATCCGCACGCTCTTGATGTAGGGGTCGTCGTTGCCGATCAGTTTGGTCAACTCGCCGAGTGTGCTGCCAAGTTCAACATCCTCCAAATCGATGACCAGGCGTTCCGGGTTGTTCACGGTGAACATATTATGGCTGATGGCCTGTTTGGATTCGAGCGTCAGACGCGTGTAATCCTGCGCAGGCCATGCGCGTGCCGAGTCGACAGCAATGGCGGCGTGCGCCTGCGGCAGCCAGCATAAAATTGAGAGCACTGCGAATTTTACAACTGCGTTAAGCATTGCCCACCCATTTCCGTATTGGCGAGAATTTCCACTTTGCGGCCATTCTCCAGAATTTCAAACGTAATTTCCATATCGGCCTGTGGAACTAATCCTTGAGCATTTTCCGGCCATTCGATAAGAAATATATTATGTCCGTCGAATTCGTCACGGAAGCCGGCCGCCTCCCATTCTTCCCCATCGCGCAGACGATACAGGTCGAAGTGGCGAAATTCTAATCCGGCGACGTGATACGTCTCAACCAGTGTGTAGGTAGGGCTTTTTACACGCCCGCCATAGCCCAGCGCATTCAGCATGCCACGCACCAGCGTGGTTTTGCCCGCGCCCAGGTCGCCTTGCAAATAAATCACTATGCCGGGTTTAAGCCGCGCAGCGAGGCGTTGAGCCAGCGCGTTGGTCGCATCCTCATCGGCGAGGTGGCATGAAAAATTCGCGCAGCGGTCGTTTGTTCCCTCTCCTAAGGGTTCAAGATTATCTTTCTCGTTTGTCCTTTCTCCCGCTTGTGGGAGATGGGCGCGCATGGTAGATACCATCATCAAAGTGGCTCTTTACTGTGCCTGCGGGGTGATTCGGCTATCATCACGGCTATGCAAAATAAAAATCCTCAACAGGTGAATTACGCCACACTCGTCACGCAGATACGCGCATGGGCGCACGAACTTGGCTTCCAGGCCGTGGGTATCAGCGATACTGATCTTTCAGCGGCGGAAAACGGATTGCTGAAATGGCTCGCGCTCGGCCTGCATGGTGAGATGGATTATATGGCAAAACATGGCATAAAACGTAGTCGCCCGGCAGAGCTGCTTCCTGGCACGCTACGGGTAATTTCGTTGCGCATGAACTGCGCGCCGCCCGACGCGCGCGACGGTTGGCAGGTGTTGGCGGAGGGTGACCGCGCCTTTATTTCGCGCTATGCATTGGGGCGCGATTACCATAAGGTGATGCGCAACCGCTTGGCTAAATTGGCCGAAAAAATTCGCGCTGCGGCGGTGAAATTTACCGGTGCCGCCGGATTTGAGGGACGCGTATTTACCGACAGCGCGCCAGTGCTGGAGGTGGAGCTGGCGCGCAAGGCCGGATTGGGGTGGCGCGGCAAGCACACCCTGCTGCTGTCGCGCGAACACGGTTCGCAATTTTTTCTCGGTGAAATTTATGTGAACCTGCCGTTGCCAGTTGAGGGACCACAGCAGGAGCATTGCGGAACCTGCACGCGCTGTATTGATATTTGCCCGACCCGAGCCATCATCGCACCTTATAGCGTCGATGCGCGCCGCTGCATTTCCTATCTCACCATCGAACTCAAGGGCAGCATTCCCGTTGAATTTCGCCCACTGATCGGCAACCGCATCTACGGCTGCGACGATTGCCAGCTGGTCTGCCCGTGGAACGGTTTTGCGCGGACCAGCACCGAGCCGGATTTTGCCGTGCGCCACGGGCTGGATGATGTGGGATTGATTGAATTATTTGCATGGGATGAGGCTGAATTCAACAGCAAGCTGGCAGGCAGCGCGATCTATCGCATCGGGCACGAACAATGGCTGCGCAATATCGCCGTGGCGCTGGGCAATGCCCCCAGAAGCGCAGCCATCATTGCCGCGCTACAATCTCACTTCGAGCATCCGTCCGGGTTGGTGCGAGAACACGTTAAATGGGCGTTGAAACGGCACGCTGTTTAAGTTGAATTGTATAAGCTCACAAGCCCTCATCCCCTATCCGAGGGGCAAGAAGCCCCTCACCAATGTTTCGCCACCGGGTTATTACAGGCTGCTTGAAAGAGCTGGCGATCATCCAGCCGGATGACGCTCATCGGGCCACCCCATAGGCAGCCGGTGTCGAGCGCGATGACGTTCTTTTTGAGCAGCAGGCCGAGTGCCGACCAGTGACCGAAGATTACTGTTGAATTGGCGCTAGCTCGTCCAGGGATATCGAACCACGGCAGGTAGCCGGGCGGGGTGTCTTTTATCTCGCCCTTGAACTTGAATTCCATCTCGCCATTTTTGGTACAAATACGCATGCGGGTGAAGGCGTTGACGATAACGCGCAGGCGTTTGTAGCCAGAAAGGCTGTCGTCCCAGCCATGCGGGGAATTGCCGTACATGCGCGCGAGGAAGGTGGCGTAACTGTCAGCGCGCAGCGCAACTTCGACTTCGCGCGCCAAGCCCTCGGCTTGCGCTACGCTCCATCGCGGCAGCAGCCCGGCGTGTACCAGCACATAGCCGTCTTGCGCATACAGCAGACGCTGGTTACGCAGCCAATTCAGCAGCTCGTCGCGATCCGGCGCGTTGAGAATTTCATCCAGCGTGTCGCTGCGATGCAGTTCCCCCGCACCTTCCGCGACCGCGAGCAGGTGCAAGTCGTGGTTGCCGAGTACGGTGATCGCGCTATCGTCCAAAGATTTGACCAGCCGCAACACCTCAAGCGATTCCGGTCCACGGTTCACCAGGTCGCCGACTAGCCAGAGCTTGTCCGCCGCCGCGTCGAAACGGACATCGTCCAGCAGTCGCGCCAGCTCCGCATAACAGCCCTGCACATCGCCCACCGCATAAATTGCCATCGCGTTTTCCCGCCGTATTTACCTGTAAAATAGCGTAACAGATTTTTGTGTCGCCCTGATGAAATCCATCCCTTTATTGTCTGCTATCCGCTCCGCACTGAAAGGCTGCGCTGCCTGATGCTGTTCAACTCATACGGCTTCATTTTCCTTTATTTACCCGCCGTGTTGCTAGGGTTTTTCTGGCTGGCGCGGATAAGCCACGCCTTTGCCGCAGGATGGCTGGCGCTGGCCTCGCTGTTCTTTTACGGATACTGGAACCCGGCCTATGTAGGCCTGCTGCTCGGCTCGATCATCTGCAACTACGCGTTCGGATTGTGGATCGCCAAGGCGGGAGTACGGCATGAGCAGAGACTCAAGAAGCAGCTGTTGATTGTCGCCATTACCTCCAACCTGCTGTTGCTCGGTTATTACAAATATGCCAATTTTTTTCTCGGCAACATTAACGCCGTGGCAGGCACGCAACTTACGCTGGGTGAAATCATCCTGCCGCTGGGCATTTCCTTTTTTACCTTCACTCAAATATCCTTTTTGGTGGACACTTACCAGGGCAAGGTGAAGGAATATAATTTTATTCACTACCTGCTGTTCGTTACCTATTTTCCGCACCTCATCGCAGGGCCGGTACTGCACCATCGGGATATGATGCCGCAGTTTGCGCATGCGTCCACTTACCGCTTTAGCTACGAAAACATGGCGGTGGGTCTGACCATCTTTTTCATCGGGCTGTTCAAAAAGGTCATCCTGGCCGATGGTATCGCCGAATACGTCGGACCTGTATTCAGCGCACCGGCGGCGGGGGTATCGCTCACCTTCATCGAGGCGTGGGGGGGGGCGCTGTGTTACGCGCTGCAACTGTACTTCGACTTCTCCGGCTATTCCGACATGGCCATCGGCTTGTCGCGCATGTTCGGCGTTATTTTGCCGCTCAATTTCCATTCCCCCTACAAGTCGGTGAGCATTATCGAGTTCTGGCAGCGCTGGCATATTTCACTTACCAAATACATCAGGGAATATTTATATATACCCATCACACTGGCAGGCACGCGGATCGGCTTCGGCAAACCGGCCTGGGTGGAGATATCGTACAGCCTGATCATTCCAACGATTGCCATTTTTCTTGTTATCGGGCTCTGGCACGGGGCAAACTGGAACTATGTCATCTTTGGCGGTATGCACGGCGTATTGCTGGTTATCAACCATCTCTGGCGCAAACGCGGTTTCTGGCAGAGCCATAAAAAAACTCCGCCGTCCTTTTTCACGCGCGCACTTGGCTGGGCGGTGACCTTTTTCAGCGTGAGCCTTACTTTTGTGATGTTTCGCGCCGATAGTGTCGTCACTGCCACCTCTATTTATCAGGGTGCATTGGGCTTAAACGGCTTTGTGATGCCGGATGCGTGGTTGCTCAAGTGGGGTATTTTCGGACAATGGCTGGCAGCGCATGGCATGGTTTTCGGCGCGACCAACGGCTTGATCGGCGGCGGTGCGATTAACTGGATATGGATACTGATGCTGATCGTATTGCTGGCACCTAACACGCAGCAGATCATGCAACACTTTAAACCGGCGCTCGGTGTGCCAGCCATGACTGCCACCCGCCTAGCTTGGCGACCAACAGTCAAGGCCGCCGCATTGGTTTGGCTGCTCGGCTTCATCGCCGTTATCAATCTGAATAAGCAGTCGGTTTTCCTGTATTTTCAGTTCTGAAATGGTGTCCACCGTATTGTTAATACTTATTTCATACCTGTCGTCCGGCAATGCTTTGCGGCACACATCATCGGCAGGTGTTGTAAAATCCGCCATGTAGTGTTTACCACCTTCCCCGGTAACTACCTGCGCTGCCATTGAATCAACCCGGGACTGTAGTTTTTGACAAAATATATCGGAATTTAGCCAAGCCATGCCTAACCAAAATCAAGATTCTTCAGAGATCATCCAGCGGCTAACGCCGATCTTCCGCAATGTGCTGGATGATGACGATTTGATCATTACCCACGACACCAAGGCCGATGATATCGATGGCTGGGATAGTCTGGCGCACATACATCTTGTCGTTTCAATCGAAAAAGCGCTTGGCATGCGCTTTTCTGCTGAGGAAGTTTCCTCGCTGGAAAATGTCGGCGATCTGGCCGCTCTCATCATCAAAAAACAGGCCAATGGCTGAGACAGGCTCCGGCTGGGATGCTTACTCCGAGGGCCTGCAGCGTGGCTGGGATTTTCGCTTTTCACGCGAAGATATGCGCGCCTTCGAGCAGTTAAGCGGCGATCACAACCCCCTTCATACCGATGCAGCTTTCGCCAAAGCCAAAGGTTTCGATGCCCCCCTTGTCTTTGGCTTGCTGCTCGCCAGCCAGCTGTCGCGCCTGATAGGACAGGAACTGCCGGATAATCATGCCATCCTCACCGGTATCACGATGAATTTCGTCAGCTCGGCATTCGCCGACGATGATTTGCGGTTTAATGCGGAACTGGTCACCAAATCCGACGCGGCACATGCGCTTGGTTTCAAATGCCACATCACCCGCGCAGGCAAAACGCTCTGCCGTGGCACGGCGAATGCAGTGTGGCGCGCATGACTTACCCGTCTTACATACTAGTGTCAGGCGGCTCCGGCGGCATCGGTTCGGCCTTATGCCGGTTACTGCCGTCTAGCGGTTTTAAGCCCATCGTAGGTTACCGTGGCAACCGGGAACAGGCTGAAATGCTGGCGCTGGAATGCGGCGGGTTTGCAGTGAAGCTTGATCTGGCGCACGATGAATCAATCGCACAGGCACTTGCGCAAATATCAGAACAATTGGTAGGCGCGGGAAACATCTCCGGCGTAGTGCTCGCTGCCTCACCGCCGCCGGATTTGTTGCCATTCGGCAAGCTCACTCCGGAAATACTGTCGTATCAATTGCGCATCAATGTAGTGGGGTCGCAATTATTGCTTGCCGGTCTTATTAAAACTTATTTCCGTAAAACCAAATCCGGCGTGGTGATTGGCATACTGAGCGAAGCGATGGGCGACTCAAGCCACCCGCCTGTGACCGGCATGGGTGCCTACGTCATTGCCAAGACTGCATTGCGCGGGATGCTTGCCGTATGCGCGGCGGAATATCCGTGGCTGTATGTGCGTACCGTGAGTCCCGGATTTACCCAAACCAGGATGCTGGAGGTGTTTGACGAGCGTTATCTGGAACAGATGCAGACGAAAACACCGTTTGCACGCCCGGAGGATGTTGCCCGCCTGATTCTGGAAGAGATTGTGTCATGACCAATCCCTATGAAAATCTTTCCTGGTTGCCCGCTGCGCCGCAGGATTTTGCGAGCCGGTTGGCCAAGGCATCCACGGGTGAGCATCTCTGTGCGCTGGCGAACTACGCGCTGGATAGTAATCAGCTGAACCGTCTTGCAAAAAAGCTTGTTGCACTACAAAGCGCCGATGCCGATCTGTCAGCGCTTGCGCCATTCAGTCTTGGCATCATCAGCAACGCAACCACCAAGCTCATCACGCCCGCGCTGATCGGCACTACGCTTCGCGCTGGTATTGCGCTTAGCGTGGTTGAGGCCGAGTATAACCAGGTGGCTCAAGCGGCGTTTTCCGAGCATTCTGTTTTTGGTGGGCATAAACCCGATGCGGTGCTTTTAGGCATTGATTACCGCGGCCTGCCGCTTATTTCTACTCCTGGCGATAAGGTCGCAGCGGATAAAAACGTGGTGGGCTGCATTTCCTATATCAAAACTATTGCCAACAATATTTGCTCAAGGATGGGCACTCAAATCATTCTGCAGAATATTGTTCCACCCGTGGAGAGTTTTTCGGGCAGCTTTGAAGGGCGACTGCCCGGAACGCTTTCATGGCTAATCGCGCGGATAAATCTTGAGCTGGACGCGCTTGCATCCGTTGATCTTGCTATTCTTGACGCGGCTGGCCTCGCGGCAAATGTCGGATTGACCAACTGGCACGATGCCACGCTGTGGAATATGGCAAAACTGCCTTTCGCGCAAAACTACGTACCCATTTATTCGGATTACGTCTGCCGCATAATCGCGGCGCGGCGCGGCAAAAGTCGTCGCTGCC
Source organism: uncultured Nitrosomonadales bacterium (assembly GCA_903934275.1). Taxonomy (GTDB): domain Bacteria; phylum Pseudomonadota; class Gammaproteobacteria; order Burkholderiales; family Gallionellaceae; genus Gallionella. The sequence continues at coordinate 5,423 of CAIZNF010000462.1, read as the reverse complement.
TGATTCTTGATCTCGACAATACGCTCTGGGGCGGTGTCATTGGCGATGACGGCCTGGAGGGTATCTTGATCGGTCACGGCGATGCCACCGGCGAGGCACATTTGTATGTGCAACAGGTGGCACTCGGATTGCGCGACCGGGGTGTAGTGCTCGCCGTGTCGTCAAAAAATGAAGATGCTGTTGCCCGCAAGCCGTTCCGGGAGCATCCTGATATGCTGCTGCGGGAGGAGCATATCGCCGTTTTTCAGGCCAACTGGTCGGACAAGGCATCCAACATCAGAGCGATTGCAGAGACCTTATCCCTCGGCTTGGATAGCATGGTGTTCATGGATGACAACCCTGCCGAACGCTTGCAGGTGCGAACGGAAATTCCCGAAGTCGCGGTTCCCGAACTGCCGTCCGACCCAGCGCTTTATGGCCGAACCTTGCTTGCCGCCGGATATTTCGAGGCCATCTCATTTTCCGAGGAAGACAGGAAACGCTCCGCGTTTTACCAGCAAAATACACAACGAGCTGAGCTGCTTAATCAATCCGACATGGAAGGATACTTGCGCTCGCTCAATATGGAGATCACCTTCACACCTTTTGATGCAACAGGCCGGGCGCGCATCGCCCAGCTTATCAGCAAATCAAACCAGTTTAACTTGACCACCAAACGTTACAGCGAACTCGATATAAAACAACTGGAGGAAGATAAAAATATTTTCGCCCGCCAGATTCGCCTCGCCGACACGTTCGGGGACAACGGCATGATCAGCGTTATTGTCTGCCGTATTTTTTCGGAGGCATGGGAAATCGATACATGGCTCATGAGCTGTCGTGTTTTGGGGCGCTGCGTAGAAGAGGCCGTGATTCAAAACATCATCGAAAATGCGAGAAAAGCGGGTGCAAGCAAACTCATTGGCACCTACATTCCCACCTCGCGCAATATCATCGTCAAGGAACATTACAAAAAACTTGGTTTTACAAAAACTACCCGCGACGAGAACGGTACGGAAACATGGGAGCTTAATATTAACAAGGCCAAACGCCTGTCCGTGCCGATGACAGTTAAAAACGTTGTGTGAAGTATGGGTAAACAGCACAAACACTTTTTCTGGATACTGATAACCTGCTTCGGCGCGACGCTGCTGCCTATTCTCATCCTTAACCTGATCCTGCTCAACGACACGCTGGGCAACTACCGGAAGGTGCTGCTCGCCAGCCTGTGGCAGCAGCAGACGCGCGGCATCACTTACGCGCCGACGCTGAGCGATATCGGTCTGTTCAAGACACTGCGCCTGAATGACCGCTTACCTGAAATCGATACGGTGGTGTTCGGTTCTTCCACTGCGATGGGTATCAGCCAGCAGGCTTTTCCAGGTGCTCTGCATATTTACAATTTCGCACAAACCGGGCATCCGCTCAGCACTGTGATCGGTGAGGCGGAATATATTCAACAACATGCACCGCACATCAAGCGGTTGCTGATCCCGCTGGACTGGTCGATCGGCTTCCTCTATGAGCACGCCGCGCCATACGCTGCCGATCTCTCAGCCACCACAGCCATGCGGCAATCGCAGTCTGCGTCCAAGCAGATTCCCTTGCTGGACAAGATGCGCGACGCGCTTTCCTACCCGCGCATCGTCAGCCTGCTGGAGATTTCCAAAACCATCCTGCGCGCCGAAAACAAGTCGGCTACCTTTCGCGGCTACTTCCTGCAAGATAGCAGCGATGATTACCGCTGCCCGGATGGCACGCCAGGCAAGGATTTTGACACTATCCATCGCGACACCTGCACCGGCTTCCGCTTCGACGGTAGCGCCACGTTCGCCAACTCGTCGCGCGTCGGCAATGCGCGTTCGCTGATCCTATTGGCGACCGCCTCCAGTTCAAAATATCACCAGAATTTGGCCTCGACCCAAGGTGTGCCGGACACATTGCTGCTGCAACGCCTCGCGGCACTGGGCGAGCGCGCCAGACAACAGGGCGGCAGTGTGGTGCTATTCTTACCGCCGCTGCTGCCCGGCATGGAAGCAGAATTTCTGCGCCATCCGCAACTCGCCGCACGCCTGCAAAATACCAAGCGCATACTCGACGAATGGGCGCGCGCGCAACATCTGGCGATACTGGATGCCGGGCAGGCGGAACGTTTTGGCTGCGGCGCTGAGGAATTCATTGACGAACACCATGCCGCTGCGACATGCTACAACAAGATATTCCAGCCATTCTGGCGTGGCTTGCTGCGCCCGGATGGTACGATTGCACTGCCCGATGAAGGGTTGCGATGAAAGCCATAACGACAACTGAACCTCATTCCTTTCGCTTACTGTTGATCGCGGCGGCATTGAGCTTTCTGCCAATGCTGAATCTTTACTACATCGGCGAAGAGGCCATCTTCCCGATCACCTCCATGGAAATGTGGCAGCACGGCGCATGGCTCAAGCAATACCTGTATGGCGGCGATGTCCAGCACAATCCTTTGTTCAACTGGCTGATCATCGTATTCGCCAATTTATTCGGCTGGTCGCATGTACTGGAGGTGGCGCGCAGCCTGACTATTTGCGCCACGCTCGCCACCGCTGCGGTGCTGTCATGGCTGGTGTGGAGGCTATTTCGTGAGCGCAGTTTCGCGGCTTTTGCCGCGCTGACTTATCTGACCTTCAATGATGTGCTGATGTACCGCGGCTGGCTGGCTTACGTTGACCCGCTATTCGCACTATGCATCTTCGCTGCCATCGCCGCGCTGTGGATCGCCTGCGCCGAACAGAGCAGTAATCTGTTGTGGGCGGCGGCCATCGCGTTGACCTGCGCCCTGCTTAGCAAAGCGTTCACCGCCTACGTTTTTTACGCTGCGACTTGGCTGGTGCTGGTACGTGAGCGCAGTTATCGCCGTTTGCTGTTCAGCCCGATGTCTCTGGCAGCACATACCGCGATGCTACTTGCGCCGTTAGCTTGGTTTGCGCTGGTGCCTGCTGGGCACAGCCAGAGCGGACGCATGTTCGATGAAATTCTCGCCAAGCTTGCACCCTCCAATATCGGCGATTATCTCGCCAAGCTTCTGTTGTACCCGCTGGAGATATTGTCCGGCCTGCTGCCCGCCGCTGCACTGGTGATTTACTTCATCTGGCGCGGACGCATCGCGCAAGACGAGACCCAGCCGGAACACTTCCGCAATGCGCTGCTGATCGCTGCACTGAACTTCCTTCCTTACTGGTTTGCGCCGCACAGCGGTGTGCGCTACCTGATGCCGATTTATCCGCTGTTTGCGCTGATCGCGGCGCGGCTGATCTGGCGCGCGGGCAGCCCGGCGGTTCACATCGCACGCCGCTGGTTCGCCTCCACCATCGCGCTCAGCTTTGTGCTGGGGCTGGTGGTATTCCCCTATTACCAGCACAAATTTCGTGGTGAAAATTACGCGCAGACCGCCACCGACATTATTACCCGCACCGCCGGGCAACCGCTATATGTGACAAATTCGACTGCCACAGGCTTGAATGTGTCCGCCTACATCAACCAACAACGCTATCCGCAGCAAGCGTTGCAATATCCACCCCAGGATATGGAATCCGGATTCATCATCGCGATGGATAGCGGCTCGCAACCGGAAACAGCCGTTAAAGAATACAAACTCGGGGGAGACAAGCTGTATTTGCTGTGCCGAGGAGCTGCCTGCACAGCCGGATTGCCTATAAAATGACATCTCAATTTTTTGCGTCGCTTCGATGAAACCCATCCCATTCAATAAACCGTTCATCATTGGCCGCGAGTTAGCGCTGATTGCCGATGCCGTGGCGCAGGGGCATCTTTCCGGCGACGGTACTTACACAAAGTTGTGCCATCGCTGGTTCGAGGAAAAACTAGGTTGCCACAAAGCGCTACTCACCCATTCCTGCACCGGTGCGCTGGAGATGGCCGCGATTCTCTGCGACATTCAGCCCGGTGACGAAGTCATCCTGCCTTCTTACACCTTTGTTTCCACCGCCAATGCCTTCGTGCTGCGCGGCGCAGTGCCGGTGTTTGTGGATATCCGCCCCGATACGCTGAACATCGACGAAAAGCTGATCGAAGCGGCCATCACCGCCAAGACAAAAGTGATTGTGCCGGTACATTATGCGGGTGTGCCGTGCGAGATGGAGCGCATTATGGCGATTGCCGACCAGCATAATCTGCTGGTCGTCGAAGATGCGGCGCAGGCGCTGCTCTCCACCTATCGGGGGCGGGCGCTGGGCAGTATCGGACATTTCGGTTGCCTGAGTTTTCACGAGACAAAGAACATCATCAGCGGCGAAGGCGGCGCGCTACTGGTGAATGATGCACGCTTTGCCGCGCGTGCCGAAATCATCCGCGAAAAAGGCACCAACCGCAGCCAGTTTTTTCGTGGCGAAGTGGATAAATACACCTGGGTGGATATTGGCTCGTCTTATCTGCCTAGCGAACTGGTCAGCGCCTTCCTCTATGCGCAGCTGGAACATGCCGATGAGATAGTCGCCAAGCGGCGCAGCCTCTGCACCGGATACGCCACGCAGCTTGTCGGGCTACAGCGGGCAGGATGCTTGCGCCTGCCCGATTTTGACGAGGACAGCAATGGGCACATGTTCTACATCCTGCTGGATAGCCTGACCACGCGCAGCGAGCTGATCAGTTATCTCAAAGCAAAAAGCATTCTTCCGGTATTCCATTATGTACCGTTGCACTCTGCCCCTGCGGGTCGCCAATACGGGCGGGAAGGCAGCACTATGCGAGTGACCAAGGAATTGAGTGAATGTCTGTTGCGCCTGCCGCTGTTCTACGAAATGGGCGAAGCGGAGATCGCGCGCGTCTGTGCCGCCATCGGCGAATTTTTCGCCGCCCGATCCCGTTCGATATGAAGATTTGCAGCTCATGTAACGCACGATTTGAAAGCAGCGGGTGGACATGTCCGAAATGTGAGTATACGCCGCCCGAAATAAACGGTTTTCCGGCACTGGCCGCAGAATCGGCAGATTCCAGCGAGGGGTTCCATCCTGAATATTTTGAGCAGCTGTCCAGCTTGGAAACCGGCAATTTCTGGTTCCAGTCGCGCAATACCCTGATCCTGTATCTGCTCGAAAAGCATATCCCAAATTTGGGATCATTTCTGGAAATAGGCTGCGGTACCGGTTTTGTACTTGCGGGTATCGCAGCCGCCTTCCCCTCCTCTGCTCTGACCGGCGCGGAGATTTACGGCGCAGGCCTGCAATATGCCTCGCGTCGAGTTCCAGGTGCTAAATTTATGCAAATGGATGCGTTAAATAGTGTTTGCCAGAAAACCTCCACTTCTCAATAACTGCGCGGTTTCATGCAGACTTTAATTGGATCGAAGATTCGCTGAAAAACTGAATGTGCAGGCTTTCTACTACAGATTTATGTGGCAAGGCATAGGTTTTGTCTGAAATCTTCGCGCTAAATTGCCGTCGGTTCTT
>CAIZNF010000461.1 GCA_903934275.1 uncultured Nitrosomonadales bacterium | reverse complement strand
CTCCGTAAAAACGTCTGAAACGGCATCCCTTGATCAGCCTGCCATCCAGCCTGTCGGAACAGCGAAAGCGCAGCCCGATCAAGAGGAACTGCTGTCCGGCCAAAAAAGATCAGAAGGTGAAGAGCCAATCCCCTCCGCGAAAGAGCAGGAGCCGGTCCTTAAGTTTGAAGGGATGACGATGGCCAGCGCTCCGGATATGGATACGCCTCTCTTACGAGAGGCAGGCAAATTTTCAATTACAGATATCAATGTTCAGACCACTGAAGTGATCCGGCAGATCATGAGCCAGATGAAGGTAAAGATGAAGGGCGATGCCACTTCGATGCGCCTGCTGCTCAACCCAAAGGAATTGGGTGAGATCGAGGTGCAGATGATCAGAAACACAGAAGGAGTCAGTGTGACCTTCTTTGCAGAACAAGCCAATACCGCCAGAATGCTCGAAACCCAAATGAACCAACTGCGTCAGTCGCTGAAGGATGCCGGTGTACAACTAACCGATCTCAATTTCAGCCAGCACGATCAACCCAAACAGGAAGGAGGTTTCTTAAGGCAAGGCCCGCAATTTAATCAATATCTATCCTCTGTCGCTCCGCAAACTGAAATCGTGAACAAAGTGCTGGAGCGTCCAGAACGAATTGACGGGCTGTTAAATGAAGTCGATTACTTGATCTAAGTTAGAAAAATCATAAAAAGGAGAAAACAATGCAAGTAAATAGTGCGACAAGCGCCACGAATACCGCAGCGAAGTCCAGCAGTAGCACCGCTGCCGCCAATGCAATGGGTTCGACCCAGTTCATGCAGATCCTGATGGCGCAGTTAACCCACCAGAATCCGCTCGAGCCGATGGATAACAATGAGATGATGAGTCAGTTCTCCCAGCTCAATTCATTGCAGGAACTGCGTGATATTCATACGGCGATGGATAAGGTCTCCGTTTCAAACCAGACCACCTATCTGGCCAGCCTGATCGGCAAGACGGTAAAAGTCAGCCGCCCTGACGATAAATTTCTGGAAGGCGTGGTGGACGGAGTTCTTGCCGGAAAAGATACTCCCCAGCTTCGGATCGGGACCGAAATTGTGGACCTGAGTGATGTTCTCGAAATAAAAGGAGCATGAATATGACAGACCCATTTCACGTTCAACTCGGACGGGTAAATGGCGCAGTTGAACAGCCGCTGAAACCGGTCAGTACCGGCACCTCTGTGCAGGGAACAAGTTTTCTTGAGACGCTTAAAAATGTTCAAGGCGTTCGGTTTTCAAACCATGCACAAAACCGCATCCAAAGCCGCGATATTGATATGAACAGCGAGAATGTCAGCCGTTTGTCAGATGCCATTGATAAGGCTGAAAAACGCGGCGGTAAATCTTCGCTCGTGATGCTGGATGACCTGGCCTTCATTGTGAATGTCCAAAGCCGCACAGTGGTCACAGCCCTGGATAAGAATCAGCGCGGTGAAGGTGTGTTTACCCAAATCGACAGCGTCGTCTTCGCTGACCCCGCAAACGGTGGCACTGCAACGCCATCCATCGACATCAAAGGATAATCCTTTTTTTCAAAAACACAGGCTGGCCCTCCTGGAGGAAGCCTGATCACAACCCTATAGGAGAAATAAAATGATCCGCTCAATGTACACCGCAATCAGTTCTTTAAATCTGCAACAGAAATACCTGGATGTTGTTTCCAACAATCTCGCGAATGCTAACACGACCGGCTTCAAAGCCAGCCGTGTACTCTCTCAAGACCAGTTCTCTCAAATGATGAGCCCGGGCTCGTCTCCTACCGCAACACAGGGCGGGGTCAATCCCATTCAGATCGGTCTCGGCGTAAGTCT
>CAIZNF010000460.1 GCA_903934275.1 uncultured Nitrosomonadales bacterium | reverse complement strand
GCGTTTTTTATTCGAGGAAGTCAGACAGGCTGCTAGCATTCGAACAGCCTGAACGTCAGCACCGTTAGGGCTGAATCCTGCCTCTATTGCGGCCTTCGTACCATTGCAGCCATTGGCGATGCTATTCAGTTCAGTGGCAAGACACTCGGCAGCCTAATGAATCGTCACTGTCACTGCCTCGGCATCTTCCTTGGGTGGGGGAGCATCATCTTCAACTGTTGGCAGCGCCCGGCTCATCAGGGTGCGCATTACCTTAGCCCGCCCATTAACCCAGAGCGACAACTCGACCGTGTGCTGTCTGATGGCTTCGGCGTTTGCCTCTTCGTTCGAACCGGTATGTGCTTCGAAGTAAGCCGTGCGCGCCATCATATCCAAGCCACGTGCATACTTTTCAAGAGCGACAAGGAAAGGTAATAACGCTTCCCTTTCCTCTATGAGCATGGCTTCCAGAGTAGCAATCTGATCCTGTTCGCTCATGGTGTCGGTTTCTTCGTGTCCAGCACTGTGGCTTTCAGGAGAGCATTCCTTTCCACCGTCAGCTCATCCAGGCGGCGGCGCTTCTCTTCTGGTGTTGAGTCACCCCGGCGAACTTCCCGCATGTCGGCGTTGATCTTGGACAGGTTGTCTGCCGCACGCCCGAGGGGTTTTGCCTCGGTCGCCAGCGGGGCTTTTTCCTTCGCGTCGGCGATGCCTTGCAACCCAAGCTTGTCGAGTTCGCGCATAGTTCCATGTAGCCGGTTGGCTTCACCCAGCATGTCGTAGAACATCGTTTCATACTTCGTGTGCGGTGGCGGCTCCTGTGAGTAGAAGCGGCGCACAACCGGAAGCTGATCGGTACGTCCCTTGGGTAGCTGGTCGCCAAAGAATGCATTGTCCGAAAGTGCGAGGCCATACATTGCCCAGGTGTTGAAATATCCACGTAGCAGGGCTTCGGCGCGTACTGGATTGACCTGCATGGATTCCGGCAGGTCTTTGGTCGCCATCCCCGCAGCTTTCATGGTTTCGCTGGTGGTGGGCTTGGCGCGCAGGAAGGGCTGCATGTTCTCCATGCCGGGTGTCTCTATCGGGGCTTTTGTGAAGCTGTTGCGGTTCGCGTACTGTTCGGCCAACCGCTTCGCCGTCCATGCCATTAACAGCCCATTTGAGATGATCTGTTCCCTCGCTTGAGTTGTACCAAACAGCAAATGGCCTGGCTGTGCAGGGGAATTGCTCTGCGAGTTCTTCGGGTGTTGTTGCTGTAGAATTGATTCCAGCCATGATGCGTACCTCCTATCAGGTTGCGTTGCGGTTAGTTGGCAAGGATGCTCAAATCATCCTTGCCAACGCTTTTGCCTGAATCCGTCAGGCGGCGGTGATTCAAAACTTGATTGCCATTATTCCGTGTCGCTTCGCATTCTTAGCCAGAACTTTGTCCAGCGTAGCCATGCTTACGGCCTTGGAGTCATGTGCTATGGCAAGATGCAATGCATCCCCAGCCCGCAAACAGGAACCGGCCTCCAGCGCGAGTATGGCCGCCCTGTGGTACGTTGATGGATCAATTGTCAGAAGCTGCAAATCGTTGGCGCACAGGCGCTCGAACTGCTGCCAGGCAACCAGTGCAGCGGCTTCGTCAAGTTCGCCCGTGCGCTGCTTGATACCCAGCGCGCTGGCAAATTCGGTCACGCACCATGCAGATGAAACCAGTTCTTCGGTACAAGCCGAATACCACCGATCCACTGCCCGGCTTCCGGTTTCGTTCACATACAGGGCAACCAGTACGCTGGTGTCAACGTAGATCATCAGTAACGCGCCTCGCGCCTCATGCGCTCAATCACGGGTTCCGTCATTGGCAATGCATCGCGATTCGCCGAAATCATTTTGACGAACGCTTTCCTGTCCCACTTTGCCGGACGAAGGGATATTCCGCCGTCAGCCGTCAAGGTTGCGTTCACGCTGTCGCCTTCCTTGATGCCCACGGCCTTGATGTATTCGGCAGGTATGCGAACAGCCAAGCTGTTGCCCCATCGAGCGATATGCAGATTCATTTCATTACCTCTTATGTGTAAACGTCAGCGTAGATACAATATTGCCTTGCAAGGCTCCTGTCAAGCCTTTTTCTGTTTGGTCAGCTTCACCACTTCGGCGGACTCCTTCAATCCGGCAGCGGTCATCATGGCGCTTGTGGCGCGCTCCACAGATTCGCGCACCGGGTCGAGGTCGAGGCGTGCATAGATCGCCGTGGTGCTGGTGCTCTTGTGGTTTAGGCTCTTCCCGATGATAGCCAAGGATGCGCCTGTTCTGGCCTGCCAGCTTCCCAATGTGCGGCGCAGGTCGTGGATGCGAAGATCGGCAATTTCGGCGCGTTGAAGAATGCGCCTCCAGCCTGATTTCGGCTCCACAAGGTGGCCGGTCTTGCCGTCGCCTGGGAATACATACATCTCTGGTTTCTCGGCTTCATCTGGCTTGCGGTTACGCAATACCTCGACAGCTTCCGGCGAAAGGGTGATGGTTTGCGGGGTTCCGTTCTTGGTGTCAGGGATGCGCCATTCATCACGCTCGAAACTGATCTGACCCCATTTCATCCCGAGGACGTTGGCCTGCCTGGCACCGGTCAGCAGCGACAGAATCACATAGTCGCGGATTCCCTCGTTCGGCTCATTGGCCAGCGCCTGAAAGAATCGCGGCAATTCGTCTGGCTGAATGAAACGGTCGCGGGATTGCAGCTTGAATTTTTCGATCCCGGCAGCGGGGTTCTGCTTCCTGAATGCGCCCCATGAAATGCCTTTGTTGTAGATTGCCCTGAGCAGCTCAAGCGTTCTGTTCGCGGTGGTAGCGCCCTTTGTCTTGCAAAGTTCGGCATGAAGCCTCTGGACTTGATCCCTAGTGATGGCGGACAGCTTGCGCTTTTCCCATTGCGACAGGTAGCGCCGGAAATTATCCCGCATATCGTCAACGGTCTTTTTGCCGTGCGGGATCGCATGACGTTCCAGATATTCCTCGAATAGCTCCTTGAGCGTCGGCTCACCTTTCAGAATACGGCTTGCCTCATTCGGGCTTGCGCCGTTCGCCACCTCTGCATTGATCTTGGCGAACTTGGCTTTGATCTGCTCGGGCATCATGTCTGGGTACTTGCCGATGGTGACTCGCTCAAGCGCGCCGCCCTTGATTCGCTTCAAGAGAGAAAAGGTTTTTACTCCCGAGGATGTAACCCGAAGGTGAAGACCTTTGTAATCGTCGAAGTGGTAAACGTCGCGCTTCCCTGTATCGGGTAGAGGTAATGCCTCAATCGCCGTTTTGATGAGTTTGATAATTTTTGTTATGATGGCCTCCTGTTTTGCTGGGGTAAAAGTGGGGTAACACTGAGGTAACAATTTAGGGGAAATTTAAGATGCTTTCGTGTTACCCCAGTAATGTCATTGTCTGCCGAATGCCTTGCTATGTAAAGGAAAATATAAGCTGGAGCGGTTGGGTATATTTTGAGAAAACATGCCGACAGGTGGCTACGAACCAAGGGGTCGGGCGTTCGAATCGCACCGGGCGCACCAGTAAATTCAAAGGGTTAGGCAGAAATGCTTAACCCTTTTTCTTTGGTTTGTCTCTTTAGGGGTGTAGTGGGGGGTGTAGTAGAAAAAAGCTACCCGTCTTTTTCACCGCCCCGGATACCTCGCTAAAAACCTTTCCGATTCTGGTGTCCCACCGCATAAAGATAGCTCCCCGTTTGCACCGTGGTGCAAGTCATCTGCCACAGCCTCTATAGCATCCCGCAACTCCAGCCGCTCCAGCCATCGCCTCGGTATTGCATCCACACCTCGCCATGCGCCCATCAGGTTCCCGGCAATCGCCCCTGTGCTGTCCGAATCGCCCGAATGATTGACCGCCAGTATCAATGCCTCCTCCAGTGTCTGGGCACGCAGGCAGGCATACACCGCAATCGCCAGAGCCTCCTCGGCAACCCAGCCTCGCCCCAGCCTTGCAATCGCATCCGCAGATGCTACAGGTGAGCCTGCCAACCCCTCCGCATGGGTCAGGGCATCCATGACCGCCTGCACACCATCTGCCTGCGTATCCAGCAGGCTCTTTGCCACTGCCAGTGCTTCCGGCAAATCCTTACCATTTACCAGCAGACGCACCAGTGCAGCCATTACACCACTAGCAGCCGTGCTGACAGGGTGACCATGAGTAAGCCGGGCAAGATTGCCAGCCACATCAAATGTGTACTGTAGTGAATCGAACATCAGGCCAACTGGAGCGGAACGCATGACCCCGCCACATCCTTTGCTGTTGTTGCTGGCGTACAAGTCATCAATGCTGGTCTTTGATGATAGTGCTGCAATGCAGGTGGCTCCGGGTGCGCGGCGAACGTGTAATTCAGGGACTCTGTAGAGCCAACCATCTTGGCCTACCTTGCACTGGGGCTGGCAGCCTTGGGTCAGCAGCCAGCGAAGGTAGCTGTGATTAACACAGGCCTCAACACTGTGTTGCCCATGAGTTTTACGTTGTGCCGCAAATCGTAACAAGCCCTCGGCAGTCCAAATTGTCAGTTGGGAATCATCGGAAACACTGCCGATGCGACCATAGGCCGGAGCAAAATCGGTCAGCCCACGTTCACCATACTGTGCCTTGATTTCGGCCAAGGACATAAATTCAATCGGCAAGCCCAGCGCATCACCGCAAGCACCGGCAAGCAGGCAGCCGCGAAAACGGTCAAGGAGTGTGGGGGCTGTCATGGTATGCCACCTCTGGAACTCAATGTTTTGTTGGACTTGGTATCAGTACGGCAAACGAGGTTCGCCCCCCGAATTCAATTTGGAGCATACTGCCCACGCCGTCTGCGGTTTCACAGAACCGGGTAAATACCCCGGCAATCTTGGTACTCACGAAGGGTATGACAGGGACTGTTGTTGCTGACCGAAAATTGACCCACATAGAGGTGATCTGCTGATCGAAAATTGACCCAGGTGTTCTACTTGTTCTGCCTAATTTTTGGGCAGGAGATAAATG
>CAIZNF010000459.1 GCA_903934275.1 uncultured Nitrosomonadales bacterium | reverse complement strand
CACGCTACGCTTTGCCCAACCTACGCACGAACGTTCCGAAAAATCAAACTTCCTCTCTCTACGATGCTGGTCAACGGCGTACCCGGTAACTCGATCAGTATCCGAGATCGCGGCCTGCTGTACGGGGATGGGGTGTTTCGCACCCTGCGCGTCGCTCAAGGCATGGCTTCGCATTGGCCTTTGCACTACCTGAAACTCCAGCGTGATTGCACCGTGCTGGGCATAATCTGCCCGGATGAGGCGTTGCTGCGCGCAGAACTGAGTCAGGTGCTCGCGCAACACCCGGACGGTGTGGTGAAGCTGATCGTCACACGCGGCGAGAGTGGGAGAGGTTACACGCCGTCTGCCGATGCGACACCCACGCGTATCTGGGATTTTTTGCCCATGCCGGACTATCCCCCTGAGTGTGCGACACAAGGTATCAAGGTGCGCGTATGCAGCTTGCGCCTGTCCATACAGCCTCGACTAGCCTGCGTCAAACACCTCAACCGCTTGGAAAACGTGCTGGCAGCAGCGGAGTTGAATGAGGCGCAGTCGCATGGTGAGCAGGCCACCGAGGGATTGCTGTTGAATACCGATGAACATTTGATTGAAGGCACGCGCAGCAACCTGTTTCTGGTGGAGCAAGGGCGGCTGGTTACCCCCGATTTATCGCGCTGCGGCGTGGCCGGGATACAGCGCGGGCGGGTCATGGCGTGGGCGTTACAGAACGGTGTGACGCTGCAAGTACGCGATGTCGGATTGGAGGAGGCGTTACACGCCGATGAGATATTTATCGTGAATAGCGTCATCGGGCTATGGTCGATACGCGAACTGGAACAACGCCATTGGAGCCATTTTCCGGTTGCCACGCAAATTCGCCACGGCCTTGACCAGCAGGACGCTTGAGGGTATCTCTAAAAATTTAGAGTTCGCCCAAATGCAAGGCGCGGGAAAAATTTCGCCGTGCCGCATATGGGTAATATGTAAACAAGAAATTTTTTACGCAACGCAGCAGTTGGGATGAAATCTGGATTTTTAGAGGTGCTCTTGATGCGACGCTTATTTACCCTGATTATTATGCTGGTGCTGCTCGCCACGGCCGGGCTTGGCTATTACGCTTACCGCCCATTGCCGTTGCCCGCCACACCATTTGAGTTTGAATTGAAGCAGGGTAGCAGCCTGAAGAGCATGGCGCGAGATATGCGTCAGGCTGGACTGCTAGAGCAAGAACATCTATTCGTCTGGCTGGGGCGCTTGCTGGGTAAAGCAACTCAGCTCAAGGCGGGCAATTACGCGCTGGAGCACCCGGTTTCGCCGCTCGAATTACTGGAGATGTTTACCAAAGGCGATGTCAGCCAAAACCAGGTGAGCGTGATTGAAGGCTGGACATTCAAACAGTTACGCGTCGCACTGAACGCCAACACGGACATCGCGCATGACACCTTAAATCTGACCGACGCGGAAATATTGCAGCGCATCGGTGCGACAGAAATCCATCCCGAAGGCTTGTTTTTCCCCGATACCTACTACTTTGCCGCAGGCAGCAGCGACTTGGCGATAATCAAGCGGGCTTATCGGGTCATGCAACAGCATCTGCAGGAAACGTGGGCGGGGCGTGAAGCGGGGCTACCCCTGCAAACCCCTTATCAGGCGCTGATTTTGGCTTCCATTGTCGAGAAGGAAACCGGCGCACCCGGCGACCGCACACTGATCGCTGGGGTGTTCGTGAACCGCTTGCGCAAGGGTATGCTGCTGCAAACTGACCCGACCGTGATTTATGGTCTGGGCGACCGGTTTGATGGCAACCTGCGCAAGCGTGATTTGCTGGCCGACACCGCTTACAATACCTATACTCGCGGCGGGCTAACACCCACGCCGATTGCCTTGCCGGGTATGGCCTCGTTGCAGGCGACTTTGCATCCGGCCAAGACCGACGCGCTATACTTCGTGGCGCGCGGCGATGGTAGTTCGCAATTTTCCAGCAACTTGAATGCGCATAATAGGGCGGTAAATCAATATCAAAAATGAATAAATTCATAACATTCGAGGGTGTCGATGGAGCAGGCAAAAGCACCCATCTGGCATGGTTTGCCGATGCGTTGCGGCAGCGCGGTCACGACGTGGTGGTCACACGCGAACCGGGCGGCACGCCGCTCGGTGAGCAGTTGCGCGAGATACTGCTGAATCAGCCGATGAGCATCGGCACCGAGGCGCTGTTGATGTTTGCGGCGCGTTTAGAACATATCGAGCAGGTTATCAAGCCCGCGTTGAACACGGGCAAGTGGGTGATTTCGGATCGTTTTAGCGATGCCAGTTTTGCCTATCAGGGCGGGGGCAGGGGGCTGGATTGGGATAAACTGAGCCAGCTTGAGCAATGGGTACACCCTGACCTGCAACCCGATCTGACGCTGTTTTTTGACGTGCCGGTCGAGGTGGCGAGGCAACGCCTGAGGTCTTCTGATAATACAAGGCCGAACAATGCTTCGCTGGATCGCTTCGAGCAGGAGCAGGCCGATTTCTTTGAACGGGTGCGTGCCGGATACCACAAACGCGTGCGGCAAAATCTGCTACGCTTTACGGTCATTGATGCGGCGCAGCCTATGGATGTAGTCAAACAAAAACTTGAAGAAATAGTTTTATCACTTTGATATGAAAAATATATATCCTTGGCAAAAAAATGACTGGGCACGTTTGCAGGAACTATGTAAACGCCCACCACATGGCCTTTTATTTAAAGGGAATAAGGGGATTGGCAAGTTCGATCTGGCGATGAATTTTGCACAAAGCCTGCTGTGCCAGCACCCGGATGAGCCCGGTTTTGCCTGCGGATTATGCCCTTCGTGCCACTGGTTTTCCCAAGGCTCGCATCCGGATTTCTGTTTGCTGCAACCGGATGCCTTGAGCTCGGATAGCGATGAAAACGACGATTTAAAGCCCGCATCTGGCAAGAAACCCAGCAAACAGATTTCAGTCGATCAGGTGCGCGGGCTGGCTGACTTTTCCGGTATGTCCGCCCATCAGGGCGGCAGGCGCGTGGTCGTCATTCACCCCGCCGAGGCGATGAACACCAACGCCGCGAACGCCTTACTGAAAAACCTCGAAGAACCGCCGCCGGGCTTACTGTTCATTCTGGTGTCGCACAAACCGCAGCAATTATTGCCGACCATTCTGAGTCGCTGCCTGTCGTTCGCTCTGCCCGCTCCCGACACTGAAAGCGCCACGCGCTGGCTAACGCAGCAGGGTGTGCAAAATCCCGTGGAGGCTCTTGCTGCCTCCGGTTTCGCGCCGTTACAAGCGGCTCAACAGAATGAACAGATGGGCGGCGAAGAACGCGATAAATTGCTGCGCGCCGTACGCCAACCCGCTACGCTGGATGTGTTTGCGCTGGCTGAGATGTTGCAGAAAACTGAGCAGGTATTGGTCGTGCAATGGCTGCAACAATGGAGCTATGATATGAGTGCGATGAAGCTGGCCGGCAAGTTGCGCTACCATCCCGGCGAAGAAGCCGCTGTCAAAAAACTGGTGGAGTCTATTGCGCCGTTAAATCTGGTGCGATTGCAAAGCTTCCTGCAAACTGCAAAACGCGAAGCGCAACATACGCTCAACTCCAAGCTGTTCATAGAGTCGCTGTTGTTCTCATATCGCCAGCTCATGCTTGGGTAACCCTGCATCCGCAGATTGCACAGATTAACGCAGATTTTATTGGCATGTGGCGCAACAATTATTATTTTGTGCATAACTGGGCATGAATACACAATGCGTTCTTTAATCTGTGTAAATCTGCGTAATCTGATGTAACTACTAGCCATTCGACTAAGCTGTCAAAAGACGCCAGCCAAGTCGCTGGTTATGCGGACACCCCTGTTTTTTTAAGGTAGCCATGCCCTTCGTCGATTCCCACTGTCATCTCAATTTCCCCGAGCTGGCCGAAAATATTACCGATGTGCTGGCGCAAATGCGGCATAACGACGTGGTCAGCGCGTTGTGTGTTTCGGTTAATTTGGCGGATTTTCCGCAGGTGCTGGTGCTTGCCGAACAAAATCCTAATATTTATGCATCGGTGGGTGTACACCCGGATTATGAAGGTGTCGAAGAGCCTGATGTCGCCCGTCTGCTGGAGCTGTCGCGGCATCCAAAGGTGGTTGCCATCGGCGAAACCGGCCTGGATTATTTTCGGCTGAAGGGTGATCTGGAATGGCAGCGTACGCGCTTTCGCAACCACATTCGTGCGGCGCGCGAATGCGGCAAGCCGCTCATTATCCATACCCGCGAAGCGGCTGCGGACACCCTGCGTATCATGGCGGAGGAGGGTGCAGCAGAGGCGGGTGGGGTAATGCACTGCTTCACTGAAACATGGGAAGTGGCCGAAGCAGCGCTGGCGATGGGTTTTTATATCTCATTTTCCGGCATCGTTACTTTCAAGAGTGCCAAGCAGATCAAGGATGTGGCGCAGCGCGTGCCGCTGGAGCGCATATTAATTGAAACCGACGCGCCATACTTGGCACCAGTACCGCATCGCGGCAAACTTAATCAGCCGTCTTACGTGAAACATGTTGCCGAAGAAATTGCCTCGCTACGCGGCATCAGTATCGATGAAGTAGGGCAGCGCACCACGGAAAATTTCATGCGATTATTCCGACTACGGGCGGTTTAACAAAAAATTTTTTCGGTAAAATTATTGACAGAAATTTGAATACCCCTATAATGCGCCACTCGTTTTGCGGGAGTAGCTCAGTTGGTAGAGCGCAACCTTGCCAAGGTTGAGGTCGAGAGTT
>CAIZNF010000458.1 GCA_903934275.1 uncultured Nitrosomonadales bacterium | reverse complement strand
TGCACCGCATATGTTTGATATGTAAGTGATAAATTTTATTGAGCAACGCCGTATCGCGACGAAGTTTGGGTTTATAGAGGTTTTCATAACAAAATAACGGTTCTTCAGGCTTGATGCATGTTTCAACAGGCTTCATGCTTCGCGCAGTGGGTGCTCACAAATATGAGTTTTCAACGGCCTGTTAATGTGGCACTTCGCAGTAATCGAAACCGTGCTACCTGGCTTTAGCCCTGCTTGTCGGGTTGAAATCCGTCTTACATCAAAGCACGCACCCGAATCAATAAGTCGCGCGCACTACTGGTGGCTTTCGCCAATCTTGCCGCGCAATGATTTCAGCTGCCCACGTTGTGCCTTGCTCTCGATACGCTTTTTAACAGAGCTTTTGGTCGGTTTGGTTGCGGTGCGCTTCTTTTGCACAGCGACCGCCTTTGCGATCAAAGCCTGAAGTCGCGCCAGCGCATCTTCGCGGTTTTTCTCCTGGCTGCGATAGCGTTGCGCCTTAATGACAATTATCCCGTCGCCGGAAATGCGCCGGTCGCTCAACTGTCGGAGTTTTTCCTTGCAGTCATTCGGCAGCGACGACGTATTGAAGTCGAAGCGCAGATGGATCGCGGTCGAAACCTTATTGACGTTTTGCCCGCCCGCACCCTGTGCCCGGATCGCATGCAACTCGATCTCGGTATGGGGAATGGTAATGTGTTTGGATATTTTTAACATCAGGGGGCCTCTATAAATCCAAACTCCGTCACGATACTGCGTTGCTCATAAAAAATTACTCCTAACATATCAGACATATGCGTCGTCGCAATTTTTTATTCGCGCCTTATCTCGCTTATAACCAGCCACTTAGTTGGCGTTGTTTGACAACTTAGTGGAATGGCTAGTTAGTTCATCAGGATTTTGAATTTATAGGGGCCCCCATCAATTGTGACGTGCTTTTGGAGACTCCATGATGAGTTCTATTGCTTTCCCAGCGCCAATTTCAAATATTTCCCCGTCACGCTGTTCTTATCTTTAGCGATGTCCTTCGGCGAGCCTTGCGCGATGATGCGTCCACCGCCGTCGCCGCCTTCGGGACCGAGGTCGATCACCCAGTCTGACGTTTTGATGACGTCGAGGTTGTGCTCGATTACCACCACGGTGTTGCCCTGGTCGCGCAGTTTGTGGATAACTTTCAGCAGCAGCGCGATATCGTGGAAATGCAGGCCGGTGGTCGGTTCGTCGAGAATATACAACGTGCGCCCGGTGTCGCGTTTGGAAAGTTCCAGCGATAGTTTGACGCGCTGTGCCTCGCCGCCGGACAGCGTGGTGGCGGATTGGCCGAGCGTGATGTAGCCGAGGCCGACATCCAACAGGGTTTGCAGCTTGCGCGCGATAATCGGCACGGGTTTGAAAAATTCATGCGCCTGTTCGACGGTCATCTGCAAAATCTGGTGGACGTTCTTGCCCTTGTAGTTGATTTCCAGCGTCTCGCGGTTGTAGCGCTGACTGTGGCAAACATCGCACGGCACATACACATCCGGCAGAAAATGCATCTCAACCTTGATCATGCCGTCGCCCTGGCAGGATTCGCAGCGCCCGCCCTTGACGTTGAACGAGAAGCGCCCCGGCCCGTAGCCGCGCTCGCGCGATGACGGCACGCCGGCGAACAGCTCGCGGATCGGCGTGAACAGTCCGGTGTAGGTGGCGGGATTGGAGCGCGGCGTGCGCCCGATCGGCGACTGATCGACGTTGATGACCTTGTCGAAAAATTCCAGCCCGCTGATCTCGGCATGAGGCGCGGGTTCGGTGTTGCTGCCGTACAAGTGTTGCGCCACGGCGGGATACAGCGTGTCGTTGATCAGCGTGGATTTGCCCGAACCCGACACGCCGGTGACGCACACCAGCAGGCCGACCGGCAGATTCAGCGTGATGTCCTTCAGGTTGTTGCCGGAAGCGCCGATGATGTGCAGCATGCGTTCCGGGTCGGGCTTGAGCGATTTTTCCGGCATCGGGATGCTGCGGCGGCCGGTCAG
>CAIZNF010000457.1 GCA_903934275.1 uncultured Nitrosomonadales bacterium | reverse complement strand
GTCGCGTTCACTACACATCAAGACCAAAAACTGGTCTGCCTCCTAGGATGTCTTCCCGCCCTCATTCGCTATCCCCAGAGTCTTCGAGCAGCTTGTTCTTCTGGGCCATGATTGCAGGCACGGGACTGGCTGTGTTCTATGGGCCGATCTGGGGTGGTCTTCACGGTTATGGGTACCCGCGGTCCTCGTTTCTATTTCGCCCTGAGGCGCGTTTCTCGGACCTCATCGATTTCTACATAACGTTCAGTGGAGCCGGCCACCCGTACCTGGACGCGCCGGTCAATCCGCACCGAGTCTACTTTCCTTTTGCTTATCTGATGGGGCGTGCAGTTTCTTACTTGCCGACCGCTTTACTCAACCCCCTTCAGGCGGTGTTCATGTTGCTCTGTTTGCTAAGACTCGCCCGGTCAGCGGCCGGTGGAGAAGCACCGTCAGGAAAGAGCCTGTTTCTATTGGCTGGTGCAGTGCTTGTTTCGTATCCATTTATTTTCGCCTTCGACCGAGGCAATCCAGAGTTCGTTACAGTCGGCCTACTGGCGTTGTTCGCCGCATTTATCCTTCAAGATAAGTGGCGGCTGGCCGCGGTACCTTTAGCGATAGCGATTGCCATGAAAGGAATTCCAGCCATCTTCCTGATCATATTGCTGCGCGAGCGCCGGTTTCTGGCGATGACGATCTGCATTTTGCTGGCTGTCGCTGTCACCGTGATCGCGACCGCTTTCTTCTCAGGTGGGTTTGATGCCGCTCATTGGGTAGAGATGTGGCAGCGTCTGATCCAGAACCAACAGGCGTTCGTTCGTCACTACGGATTCGGCATCGAAGGTGCGATATTTGGCAGTAGTCTGTTCGGACTCATGAAATACGTCTTGTTGGCAATCCCGTCCCTTGACTTTACGGGTGATCTACAGATTGTTGGTTGGATATATTGGTCTGTTGTCCTATTGTTTGCAGGAATGGCCTGCATGGTAGTGTTATCGCAACAACGTCCAGGCGCGTCAGGAAACGACTTGCTTCTGCTTACTCTGCTTACGATTCTTTTGCCGCACTTTTCCGGCGATTACAAATTGCTGGCGCTTTTCATCCCCTTGATCACGCACATATTTCGTAGGGATATAACCGCAGAGAGCATCACGATGTATGCAATCATTCTTGTGCCTAAGTCATTTTTTCCGCTCTATGGATACAATGAAGTCATGATTTCAGTGCTGCTCAACCCCCTATTCCTGACCGCTCTCCTGTTTCTGACACTGCGACGCGCGCAGGAGATAGACCGGTGAGCGTTTTCTTTGTTACCGGAGCGGCCGGTTTTGTCGGTCGCAGCGTGTGTGCATCCCTGCGTGCGCAAGGAGAGTTGGTGCGGGGCCTCGTACGGCGCCCAGACGCCAAGTTGTCGTCGATGGGGGTAGATCTTCTGACGGGCGACATTTGGGATGCCGACTTGCTGGCGCGCGGTCTGGCGGAGGCGGATTACGTGATTCATTGTGCCGGCAATGCCGTGTTCGGAAACGGGCCGGCTTACCGACGAGAAAACCTCGAGATGACGATCCATTTGCTTGGAGCCTCACGCAAATGCGCCACCTTGCAACGGTTCGTCTTCGTGTCGACGATAGGCGCTGTTGATCGCGCGCCGACTGACGATTGCGTTGAGCCTTTGACCGAGGAGTCGCCGCTTTGTCCTTCGTCCGACTACGGACGATCCAAGCAGGATGCTGAAATTGCGGTGATAGCC
>CAIZNF010000456.1 GCA_903934275.1 uncultured Nitrosomonadales bacterium | reverse complement strand
GCGTTCTGTATTTTTTGCAAAACCGTCAATATCACTGCGCGCTTTTGACATTTCCTGCCGAAGCAACGTGGCGTTGGCGTCAATCTGCAACAGCAGTCTTTGCACATCTTCAGCCATACATCACCTCAACGCGGTTTGTTAATCTCACGATGCACTTCTAGTGCAGACCATACCTCATGCGGCGTGGCTTGCCAAAAGTTAGATGGAGGCAGATGAAACACTGCCGTCCAAATGCCCATTAGCCGGCGTCGGGGGTCAGCTTCTCCGTCGCCGGCTTCCACTCCCCCGATGCCGTCACGCCACCCGTTGCCGCTGCCATCAAAACAAGCCCGGCACGTTGCGTTGCGGCAAAAAGGCCAGCTTCATAAATTAGCTCTCCACCTTTTTCACGCTTGCACCTGCTGCGCTTTTGGCTTCAGCAGACACATCACCAGCGGCAATTTGCTGCTTGCCCCAAGCCTTAATGCACTCGGTAACAATAATTGCAGCCTCTGACATTCGCATTTCGTTTTGCGCCGCCAGATTGACAAGCGCCACAACGCCGCGCCCGGTTTGGTTTTCAATCGCCTCAATGGCTTCGTAACTGGGCCGCATCACATAACGTGCGTCAAGATCAATAGTGACCTCGCCGCGCGTGTTGGTTTCATTCGTCATCAATCACCTGTGGTTCGGGGAAGAATTTAAGCAAAGCGTTACGCCACTCAAACTCGTCACCCGATTGCGCCATCGCAACAGCCAAGGCGTCTGCCTGCCGCTTATCGCCAAGCATAGGCCCAGCAATAAGCGCCAGCACAGACCATCCTGGCGGCATTGGCCCCATCAAAGCTTCACGCGGGAAACACCCGCAAGCCGCCAGCACAGCCACATCATGACTGGCCGGCGGCGTTTTCAGCTTATCCAGCATTAGGCCAGCAGATCAGTCGAAGGCGCAGCGGTAGGCGTGAAGCTTACCGTCGTCGAATGCACATCATTTAGCGGGCTGGAAGCGCCCATGCTGGTTACGCGCATCGCGCAGGCAAACACCACGTCACCGGACGCGAAAGGCGACTTGCGCACTTGAACGCCGGCAGATGCGCCGCTGGCATAAACGGTTTCAAGGCGGCCATGCCCATTGGCATCCGGCAGATCAGGGCGATATTCCATCGACATTGCGTAGTTGCGCATGGCGCGATCGGTGACTTCAACCGTGCTGGCCTTGTCCACAATGCTGAACGAAACTTCGCCACGATCAATGGTGTGGCTGATCTGGCCGCCAACGACATTGAAGGTGCCAGTGGTGGCGCTTTCAATGAAAACGCGGTAGTTGTTAGCTGAAAGTTTGGGCATTTTACAGACTCCTTATAGAACGATGACTTCAAACGTCTGGCGGCCAACGTGAACCAAATTGGCCTCGCATGGCCTTTTCAAGCGTTGCCTTGGTGGGGTGCTTCATGCCCGGCAACACGCTATCCAGCGCATAAAGTTTGAAAAAATAGCGATGTTTGCCAATCGGCGGGCACGGCCCGCCATAGCCGGTGCGCTTCCAATCGTTCACCCCATGCAGTGTTCCGGTTGGGATATCAATTACTGCAACGCCCTCTGTCAAACCGTTCGCATTGGGAGGGATGTTGTATAGCACCCAGTGAACCCAGGTCATTTTGGGTGCTGCCGGGTCCGGCGCATCCGGATCATCAACGATCAGTGCCAGGCTTTTCGCCCCGGATGGCACACCAGCCCAGTCAAGCGGCGGCGAAACATTCAGGCCATCGCAAGTATGGCGCGGAGGAATCGCGTGCTCGTGAATAAATGAGGGCGATGTGAGGATCAGGGACATGATGGTTTTCTCCTTTTCACCCGTTAGCAAGCCGGTCTTTGCTGCCACTAATGAGAAGCAGACGAGGGCAATCCCCAGAACAGCAGCCCATATCCAGCGAATACGCCGGTATCCGGTATTCATGGCTCATGACACTGAAATAGTCCTGCCGTTTTCGCCAGCCACCTTCGGCAGGCGAACGCTCAACACGCCGTTTTTGTAGCTCGCTTCCGCCTTGTCGATGTCCACATTGCGCGGCAGCGGAATGGTGCGCTGAAAAGACCCGTAGGCACGCTCCATGACATGATAGGTGCTATCGCCGGTTTCGCGCTCGAAGCGTTTTTCCCCGCTCAGGCAGAGCAAATTTCCGTCAATCGTGA
Source organism: uncultured Nitrosomonadales bacterium (assembly GCA_903934275.1). Lineage (GTDB taxonomy): Bacteria > Pseudomonadota > Gammaproteobacteria > Burkholderiales > Gallionellaceae > Gallionella. The sequence continues at coordinate 1,688 of CAIZNF010000456.1, read as the reverse complement.
TGCGGCAGTCTTCTTTCTCCATGCCCGGCATCTCCACCCGCACCACGATCTCCTTGCCCGTTTCTTCCACCTCACCCGCCAGCAGGCTCCAGCTCGGAAAGGTGGCGAGCATGTCGCCCTGCGGTTGTGTTTCTTTCTTATTGCCGGGTGAAAAATGGGTGAGCGCATTGCTGCTACGGCTGAGCAGTTCATGCCAACCCTCCGACAAGTTCTCCCAAGTGCGGCTGAGTTCGCGACCGATATTTTTTCCCGCCTGTTTCAACGAATCCAGCATGATCGAGCTCCTTATTTAATGGTTGAAAATAATTCAGCGAGGTAAAACCCCGGCTATGCCGGGGTTAACAATGCCGGGGGTAATTTAACTAACAAGCGCGCATTCTTCGGCACTCTTTGCCGTCCGGAAATTATGTCATCAGCTTGGGCGTTCTGGTTTGTGCGCTTCTGTTTGCAGAGTTTAAGACCGCGATATTATTTCTTTGTGCGTGAAGTGTATGTCGGTGTTTGCCTGATAAAGGCGTAGGGGGCTGAGAAATTTTACTGTCAGTGTTTGCCTGACAGGAGAGGGGGGAGTGGGAGCAGAATGCAGCAGTTTTTGGCAGTTACGCGGCATTTTAAGCCGGGCAATCCGGAACAAAAAATTGTCACGTAGGAGCGACCTCCAGGTCGCGATTTAACGGCTCGCAGACCGGACTTCGTTCCTACGGTTGATTGGCTTTGCATCAGAGTCCTTCTTGTGTTTTGACTTTATTTGACTGGTAATGGACGAATTTGAATTCGCTTCAGGCTCATGCTTGAATTGGACAATACTTCAAGTGCCACAATTGCTGCGCGCTTTTCGGGCTAAAATGGTGCGGGCAATTTTAATATTTTCGTTATGGCGCACAATGTGCGCGACTAACGAGTAATCGTTATCGTGCCTAAAAGTGCCGTTTTTGGATGAATTTGATGGCATGCAGTGTCGCTGCCTTTTAACTGCGCCCCTTCGCAAATCTCCCAAACTATTGCGCTGACCAACGGGATAAAATTTGGAGGAAGTATGAGTAAGCCATTATTGGTAATCGGTAACAAAAATTATTCGTCCTGGTCGTTACGTGCGTGGTTGATGCTGAAACATGCAGGTGTGGATTTTGATGAGCTGTGTATTCCGCTGCACGCCGAAGGTTATAAGGAAAAGTTGCTTGCTTGCTCGCCTGCGGGAAAAGTACCGGTGTACCGCGATGGAGAGCTGCTGGTGTGGGATTCACTGGCGATAGGCGAATACCTGTATGAAATATATCCGTCGCTATGGCCTGCGCAGCGCGAAGCGCGCGCTCGCGCCCGTTCGGTCAGCGCGGAGATGCATTCTGGTTTCATTCCGATACGCAAGGCGATGCCGATGAACATCCGCGCGCATGGCCGCAAGGCGGCAACAGCCACCGGACTCGAAGCCGACATCGCGCGCGTCGAGGATATCTGGAGCGAACTGCGCACGCAGTATGCCGCTGCGGGGCCGTGGTTGTTCGGTCAATACAGTATTGCGGATGCGATGTTCGCGCCGGTGGCGTTCCGCTTCCTCACCTACGGCGTGACCGAAGCGGGCGCAGTGGACGAGTATATCCAGACCGTGGCGCGCGATCCGTTGGTGCAGGATTGGGTAAGAGCCGCCGAAGCGGAGCAGGAAGTGATTGCGGGCAGCGAGGTCGGAGCAT
>CAIZNF010000455.1 GCA_903934275.1 uncultured Nitrosomonadales bacterium | reverse complement strand
TGGAGGTTTTCTGGCAAACACTATTTAGTTTGCCATCGCGAACCAAAATTGATACGCTTCTGGCATGAAACCGCCAACCCTGGAAGTTCGCTTCTTCAAGACTTATTCCGACAACGAGCCGGTTCGCGAATGGTTGCGCGGTCTCTCGGCGACCGACAAAAAAACCATAGGCGAAGACGTAAAGACCGTGCAATTCGGCTGGCCTCTTGGAATGCCGCTGGTGGCGCACTTGGATGGCGATGTATGGGAAGTGCGCATCAGGCTGGATACGCGCATCGCGCGGATACTGTTCGCGCTGGAAGGCAACATCATGGTGCTGTTGCACGGCTTCATCAAAAAGCAGCAGAAGATGCCGAAGCCGGAACTTGATCTGGCAAAAGAACGGCTGAAACAACTTAGGAGACGGACATGAGCAAGAAAAACATCGGCAGCAGCTTCGACGAATTCCTGTCCGAAAACGCCACGCTTGACGAGGCGACAGCAATCGCCGTCAAGCGTGTTATCGCTTGGCAAATCGAACAAGAAATGAAGGCGCAAAACCTGAACAAAACCACGATGGCGAAAAAGATGCACACCAGCCGCGCCGCGCTGAACCGCCTGCTGGATGAGAACGACACCAGCCTCACGCTGACCACATTAGCGAGTGCGGCGGCAGTGCTGGGGAAAAAACTGAATGTCGAGTTGTTGGCTGCTTGAAAATAAACCGTGATGCGTCCTCAATGCTGTTCACTTACCAAAATCGAATTTGTGATGGAAGAACTGCAAGTCACCCGCAAAACCGCAGCCAAATATCTCGATGAACTGGTGCGTATTGGCTTGCTCTCCAAACACAAGCTGGGCAAAGACAACTACTACCTCAACGACGCGCTTTACACCCTGCTGCAAAACGTAAGCGCAAACCCCGCAGCCTTGATATAAGTACGAATCACCTATTTCTTACCCATGACACGAACGACGCGGGTAAAAAAACGAATAATTTACCCATGACCAGCGAGACGTGTTACCCAATCCGCTGTTTCGGGTACACGGACACGTTCAGGATTCCGGTATCGAATACACAAGCGTACAAATTATTTTCTCAGGCATCAGTTGTGCCGCTTGTCGAATATGCGGCTAAACTGATGGTGTCGCAACATAACTTAGGGGAGAAGGCACAAACGGTATGAGCCGTTGCAGTGCCACAAGACATCATGGCTACAACACGCTGGACGAAAGAACAACTCAAGCTCGCATTCCATCTTTATTGCCAACTTCCTTTTGGCAAGCTTGATATGCGTACCCCTGACGTAATCGGGCTTGCAAAGCTAATTGGTCGAACGCCGAGTGCTGTATCCATGAAACTAAATAATTTTGCCAGCCTTGATCCTGCAATAACAGGCACGGGTCGCAAGGGGCTGGTTGGCGCGTCTAATCTTGACCGAGAGGTATGGGCTGAATTTCATGCTGACTGGGAAAAATTAGCGGTGGAATGCGAGATGCTCAGGCGCAATCTTGACAATGCGGCACTACCTGAAGACGAAGCAGATGAATTGCTTGTGCCGGAAGACTATTCCGGCGAAACAAGAAAAATAATTACCGAGCAACGCATCAAACAAAATTTTTTCCGCCGCGCCGTGTTGAGTAGTTAGTGTTTGCCAGAAAACCTCCACTTCTCAATAACTGCGCGGTTTCATGCAGACTTTAATTGGATCGAAGATTCGCTGAAAAACTGAATTTGCA
>CAIZNF010000454.1 GCA_903934275.1 uncultured Nitrosomonadales bacterium | reverse complement strand
GTCCAGGGAGCAATCAATAGGGTCCAGGGAGCAATCAATAGGGTCCAGGGAGCAATCAATAGGGTCCAGGGAGCAATCAATAGAGAATCAATAGGGTCAGACTCGATTGATATTTAAATGCACGCGCTGTATAGTGCCACTTTCGTGAAATCGGAGGTTGAGAAGAATGGCGCGCTTACCCAGATTCGTCATACCCGGACAGCCGCAACACGTCATTTTGCGTGGCAACAATCGCACAGAGATATTCTGTGCCGACGCGGATTACCGGTTCTATCTTGAAAAACTCCAGTTAGCCTGCGACACGCACGGCTGTGATATTCACGCTTATGTGCTGATGACCAATCACGTACATTTGCTGGTCACACCGCATGAAGAACGAAGCCTCTCCAAAGCCATGCAAATGTTGGGGCGCTACTATGTGCAGTATTACAACTACTGCTACCAGCGCACCGGAACCTTGTGGGAAGGACGTTACAAAGCTACCTTGATCGACAGCGAGACGTATCTGTTGACCTGTATGCGCTATATCGAGTTGAATCCGGTGCGTGCAAACATGGTGTCGCGCCCATCCGAGTATCCCTGGTCAAGCTATCGCTACAACGCACTGGGGCAGCCGAATGATCTGGTGAAACCGCATTTTGAATACCTGCGTTTTGGCAGGACGGACGAAGAGCGTCAGGCCGCCTACCGCCAGCTTTTCAAGCACCGCATAGCTGAAAACAGCATCACAGAGATAAGAGATGCGACCAACAAGGCGTGGGTGTTGGGGGATGATCGGTACAAGCAGCGCATTCAGAAACAATTGGATAGGCGGGTTGAACCGAAAGCCAAGGGCGGGGATAGAAAGTCTGAGGAATTCAGGAATAATCGCGCCTGACACCCTTGACAATGAACAGTGCTGCGACCATGCGTAATGCCTATTCCATCTTCCATCGACGCCGTCGCCGATTGCATCGCGGCTGCGCGCAAGCTATTGAACTACCCGACCACTATCCGCCCGGCAATGATCGGCCAGAAAAAACCCGGCAACATTCTGGTTCTGCCTCCGCGTGACACTTACATCGTCGGCGATCTGCATGCCAACGGCGACAATCTTCGCCGATGACTCAATTCCAGAGGCGAGTGCTGTATGAGAAACATGGACTCTATAAATTATCAACGGTGGCTGGCTGGAAAACGGCGCATGCCTTGGCGTGAAGAACATCGGAAAGCCGTATGCGGGAAAACCGCACGTACGGTTTGATGAGGGAGGGCAAGCGAAAGCCTGTTTTCTACTCTACCACGGTCTCCCCGGTCTCCCCTCACCATCCCTGCTAGACTGCCTTCCCTCCCCCGCAAACCGGAGGTCGTCATGCCTCGCCGTGCCAGAATTGTGTTACCCAATATCCCCGTTCACCTGATCCAGCGCGGTAATAGCCACCAGCCTTGTTTCTTTGCCGATGAAGACTATCGCCGCTATATTGATCGGCTGGGCGAGTACGCGGTCAAGTGGGACTACCACATTCACATGGTGGCGGCGGCTTGACTTAGGGAATATTATTCCCCAGAATGCAAGGCATGGGCGCACTCTACAAACAACACGGCATCACTATTCGCGTCAACGGCAACGAGCACCTGCCTGTCCACGCCCACGTCCTGCATGCAGACGGCAATGCCTTGGTGTATTTGAGTGGCAAAACGCGCAATCGCGGCGTACCCGCCGACGCACTTAAATCGGCACAAACATGGATTAAAGAACATGCCGATGAGATTAAAACCGAATGGCAACGCTGGAATTAACGGAGACTCTATCATGACCACCCCAGATCGTATTCAAAGCGTAGAAACAACCGCACCAGATTCCTTGTGCATCAAGTTTCGCAGCGGTAAAGTTTATGCCATCTCACTGGCCGCGCCCATAGCGCGCATCGCCGGGTTTGCAGCTTTGCGCGACATGGCAGAATTCAACACCGCCGCTGTGGCCGATGACGGCTGGACAATCGAATGGGCTTGCGGTCTCTCGATGGCCTCCGACCGCCTCTATCAAATGGCTAAGGAGCAGGCTGGTGAAGCTCTGCCACAAGATGAGTTTAGAGATTGGATGGAACGCAATCACCTGTCACTGACCACGGCGGCGGATGCGCTCTCTTTGTCGCGCCGTGTGGTCAGTCAATACAGTGCTGGCAGTCGCCCGATCCCCAAAATAGTCGGGTTGGCCATCAAGGGCTTTGAGGCGGAGCGGCGCGCGGCGTAATGGGTGGTGTTTCGGCGGGTGTGCCCCGTCCTGCAATAGCAGCTCCGAGGTGATTGGTGGAGCGGGCGACCAGAATCGAACCGGCTCATCGGGATGGCCTCCCCTTAATGGCTTTGAAGATCATTGTGCTGCCGTTACACTACGCCCGCACCACGCTGCCATTCTATCTTTTTTGTACCGCTGAAAATTACTTATGACTGCTCCCTGTGCTGGCCATCTCCCTGATATTCGGTATCCTAGTCTCCACGCTGCTGACGCTGGTGGTGATTCCGGTGTTGTATTACGCCACGCTGTACAAGAAATTCCAGTAAAATCTTCATTAACTCGGCAGGAGCCTCATTATGAACGCAGAACGCATTACACACATCGTAGCAGGGACATTCATTCTGCTATCGCTATCGCTGGGCGTGGAAGGTAGCCCGCTGTTTGTGAGTAAGAATTTTTTATGGTTTACTGCATTTGTCGGTTTAAACCTGTTTCAGAGCAGTTTTACCTCCTTCTGTCCGTTGATTCGCATCCTCAATAAATGCGGCATCAAGGACGGCGCGTGCTGACAAGCTTGCTGGCTTCGCTGAGAGCCTTCCGCCCCGGTTTGGCTCATGCCAGTTTGTTTCTGGTCGGACTGATGTGGGTAGTGCCCTTTCTGCATCCCCGCCACCAATACCCATTGACCACGTTTGATCAGGAATTATGGAGTGCGTTGCTCGGAGTATTTGCCCTTACTTTGTTGGTGACAAGAGACTTCTGGCAGCAGCCGAGAATCCCGCGCATCGCACAACTGACTGCCGGATTAATCGCTATCCTGTTGCTGCAAATGGCTTTGCAGAAAGTGGCCTATTTTAATCAAGGTTTGCTGTATATCTTGTATCTGTTGTTCGCCGCGTTGCTGATGTTGCTGGGGGCGAGATTGCGCGTCTGTTTTGGCCTTGAAAAAGTGGCTACCGTATTGGCAGCTTTCTTGTTGATCGGCGCAGAATTAAGTGCTTTGATCGGTGTGTTGCAACATTTCCGCTGGAGCACGCCGCTGAATTCTGTGATAGTGATGAAGGCATCATCGGTTGTGTTTGGTAATCTCGCCCAACCCAACCATTTCGCCAATTACATCGCGCTGGGCCTGATTTCGCTTGGTTTGCTGTTTCAACAACGCAAGCTGAAGATGGGTTATGTGGCGGCACTGTCCATACCATTGTTGTTTGTGATGACGCTGAGCGGCTCACGGAGCACCTGGCTGTACCTGTTGCTGATGAGCGGCTTGGCATGGTGGGTGTCGCGGGGTGATGTGCGGCATCGCCCCTTGCTAAGCTACAGCCTGTTGCTGATGCTCGGTTTCGGGCTAATGCACTTGATTGTGAAGCTGCCTTTTATGGTTGCAACAACAGGCAGTGTAAATACGGATACTTTGCAGCGATTATTCGCTGACAATGCCACCGGATCGATCCGCCTGTATCTGTGGCACGAATCGTGGCTGATGCTCACCCAGTCACCGCTACTGGGAGTGGGTTTCGGTCAGTTTGCGTGGCACCACTTCCAGTTGTTGCCGGTATTGCACCCATACGATATGGGGGGTGCCATGGGCGGTCTTTACAACAACGCCCACAATCTGATTTTTCAGATCGCCGCCGAGGCGGGGCTGGCCGGGTTGCTGGTGTTGTTCGCCTCGCTGGGTGTATGGCTGTATGGCATGCGCCGCGCAACACCGGATGCGGCGCACTGGTGGGGGTATGCCGCATTGGGCGTGCTGGCGATTCACAGCCTGCTTGAATACCCGCTGTGGTATACGTATTTTGTGGCGGTTGCCGCAATTTTGTTGGGCGCATTGGATGAAACACATTATCACCTTGAGTTGCGCAGGGTGGGTCGCGTGTCCCTGGCGGCCATTTTGCTGCTTGGCTTGATGACCCTGATACAACTGCGCAGCGGCTATCAGCAATTAAAAGATGCGCTGACGCTACATCCGGTTTCCGGTGTCATTAATATTGCCGAGGCTTTCCAGCATACCCGCGACGGCTTGATTGCGGTGCATGGCGGATCGCTTCTGTCACCTTATGCCGAGATATTCATGGGCGGGTTTACCGATATTAACACCGACCATCTCGGGGTAAAGCTTGAATTGAATGATCGCATAATGCGTTTTATTCCGACGCAACAAGTAGTTTATAGGCAAGCTTTTTTTCTGGCACAGAATGGGCAGATAGAGCAGGCCAAGCAGCTTATGGAGCAAGCAATATGGTCATATCCGGTTCATGTAGACGAGCATAATCATCTGGTCAGATTGGCTGAGAAAGACCCCGCACATTTTTCAGCTCTGCTAGAATTCGCAACCCAGAAAGAACAGGAGCGCCAGCGTGCAGTTCATCATCAATAATATGCTTCCAATTTCCATCGCGTTGTTCAGCGGCGCAATGTTGTTATGGTCGGTGGTCGGCAATCGCATTCGCGGCATCAAAGAAGTGGATTGCACCGCTGCTTTGCAGCTCATCAACCATAAAAATGCCCTGACGCTGGATGTGCGCGATTATGACGAGTACAAGCTCGGACATATTTTGAATTCCACCCAGATTCCGCTCGGCAAGCTGAATGAACGTATTGGCGAACTGGAGAAATACAAGGAGCAACCCGTTGTGGTGGTGTGCCGTAGCGGCAACCGCTCCGGCGCAGCTTGCGCGGCGCTGGGCAAACACGGATTTACGGCCTATTGCCTGGTGGGCGGGGTAATAGCCTGGCAGAAGGCCAATTTACCGCTGGAAAAAACCACGGGGAAGAAATGATGGCAAAGGTGTTGATGTATTGCACCGTAGCCTGCCCGTATTGCGTCCGAGCCGAGCAGTTGTTGCAACGCAAAGGTGTGCTGGAAATTGAAAAAGTACGCGTCGATTTGCAGCCGGAATTACGCATAGCGATGGTAGAGAAAACCGGGCGGCGTACCGTGCCACAAATTTATATCGGTGGCGAATATGTCGGCGGCTATGACGAACTTGCATCACTCGATCATGCCGGTGAGTTGGATAAACTATTAGCAATATAACCAAAGGAGAAAACATGACTGAAGCAGCTCAAGAAAGCAATCAACCCTCATTTAATATAGAAAAAATATACGTGAGGGATATCTCGCTGGAGATACCGCATGCGCCGAATATTTTTCTGGAACGCGACCCACCTCAGGTCGATGTGCAATTGAGCACTCAAACTGCAGTGATTGAGGGGGACGTATACGAAGTCATGATCACCAACACAGTAACGGCCAAAATTGGTGAGAAAGTGATGTTCCTGATCGAGGCCAAGCAGGCCGGCATCTTCCGTCTGAGCAATCTGCCCAAAGACGATATCGAGCCGGTGCTGTCGGTGATGTGCCCGAACATACTGTTCCCGTATTTGCGCGAACTGGTTTCAAATACCGTCGTACGCGCCGGTTTTGCACCGATTTTGCTGAATCCGGTTAATTTTGAAATGCTCTATCAGCAACGTAAACAGGAGCAGGCTGCGGCAACTACCACTCACTGATGAATCCGCATAATTTACCGTATCTGGCTGCGCTGGCACGTTTAATTGCTGTGGCGGGATTGCTGTATGCTCCCAGTGCTGTATATGCGGTCGATTATGTATCGGTTGGCGAGGGCAGCGCGATACTCTATGACGCGCCCTCGCTCAAGGCAAAAAAGAAGTTTGTGGTGAATCGCTATATGCCTTTCGAGCAAGTCGTCGCACTGGACAATTGGGTCAAGGTGCGCGATAGCAAGGGCGAGTTGTCATGGGTGGAAAAGCGCGCACTGAGCAGCAAGCGTTATGTGTTTGCGCTGACACCGCTGCTGGATGTGCGCGCCGAGCCTGATCCGGGCGCGGCGCGAATGTTCCAGGTGCGCCAACAAGTAGCGTTGGAGCGTCTTGAGTCAACCGGCACCGGCTGGATCAAGGTGCGCCACCAAGATGCTGATATCGGCTATGTGCGCAGCACCGAAGTTTGGGGTGACTGATTGCCGAATTTCATTGTGGGGGAGCGATATTGCCGCGCCCCTTATCCGTCTATATGACCCAAATACAAATAAGGGCGCGATGAATCGCGCGCCTGCGACATGAATATTGCCGTCATTGGCGCGGGGGCATGGGGAACCGCGCTTGCCATCAGCCTGTCCGACAGGCATCGTGTCACGCTGTGGGCGCGCGATGCGGCACAAATCGAAGTCATACGTGCCACGCGACGCAATCAACGCTATCTTCCGGATATTCCCCTGCCCGACAATCTTGAACTGAGCGCGGATTTTTCTGTTGCGCTGGGCAATGCCGGATTGGCAATTATTGCCGTTCCTACCGTTGCGCTACGCGAAACGCTGCAACAGGTGGCGTTATCCGGACGACGCATTGATGTGATATGGGTATGCAAGGGTTTTGAAGCGGAAACTTCGCTATTGCCCCACCAGGTTGCCGCTGAAGTATTGCCCGAAGGATTCCGTTACGGTGTTTTGTCCGGGCCCAGTTTCGCGCAGGAAGTCGCGCGCGGTCTGCCTACCGCATTAACATTGGCCTCGGCTGACGGGGAGTTCGCGCGCGACACCGCGCAAGCGCTGCATCATTCGCGCTTGCGCATTTATGCCAGCAACGATATGACGGGCGTGGAAATCGGTGGCGCGGTAAAAAATGTGATGGCGATTGCTGCGGGCATTTGTGATGGTTTGGGGCTTGGCTGCAACGCGCGTGCCGCCCTGTTGACGCGCGGCTTGGCAGAGATCGCGCGCCTTGGCTTGAAGCTTGGCGGGAGACCTGAGACGCTTGGCGGTTTGTCCGGTGCGGGAGATTTGATTCTTACTTGTACCGGTGATCTGTCGCGCAACCGTCAAGTTGGTTTATTGTTGGCGCAGCAGCATGAACTGCCGGAAATTCTGCGCCGGCTCGGACATGTCGCCGAGGGCGTTTATACCGTGCGTGAAGTGCGCAGCGTCGCGCAACGTTTGGGCGTTGCAATGCCGATTTGCGAAGCCGTGTACCGTATTCTTTACGAACATATTCCGGTTGCGGATGTGGTTGCCGAATTGTTGAACCGCGCACCGAACCAGGAATTTTCGTAGGGGCGCGATGAATCTTGCTCCTACAGCCCACCCGCGAAGCCGCATTGCCGCCACGCTTCGAACACTGTCACGGCCACTGTGTTCGATAAATTCAGGCTGCGGCTGTGCGGCGGCATCGGCAGGCGCATTCGATGTTTGGCATCGAATTGATCCAGCACTTCTGTGGGTAGGCCACGGCTTTCCGGCCCGAACAAAAACGCATCTCCTGCTTGGTAGCTGGCTGCGTAAAATGGCTGTGCTCCCTTGGTGGTCAGCGCAAAAATGCGCGCCGGATCGAATGCTGACAGGCAGTCCTGCAAAGAGTCATGCACTTGCAATGCTGCAAACTCGTGATAATCCAGTCCGGCGCGAACAAGTTGCTTGTCTTCCAGCGTGAAGCCAAGCGGCGCGATCAAATGTAACCGGCAACCGGTGTTGGCGCACAGGCGGATAATGTTGCCTGTATTGGGCGGGATTTCCGGTTGATAAAGAATTACATGGAACATAAAAACACCCTATAAGCCTTGTCAGTATCGAGAAAAACGGCTAACTTCCGTACTTGCACACAAACCAGCCAGTCGCAATAAATTAGTCAGAAAGGAATTATGGCTCGCCCGGAAAAAGTTAGCTTGACCGATTTGCTGGCTCAGCAGAATCTCATATCGCAAGAGCAGCTCAAATTTGTGCTCGCGGAGCAGCTGCGCACTGGGCGCAAGCCATGGCGCGTGCTACTGGATAACGCTTTTGTCACCGAAGAGCAGATTGCCCAGGTATTTGCCAAGCATCTTAATATTCCGTACGTCAACCTCAAACATTTCAACATCAACCCGGCACTGGTAAAGCTGTTGCCGGAAAATCAGGCGCGGCGATCCCGTGTAATCGTGTTGGAAGAGCGCAACCGCAAGTTGTTGGTCGGCATGGTTGATCCGACAGATTTGCCCGCCTTCGACGAAGTAGTGCGCATCCTCAGGCGCGACATCGACGTGGCGATAGTCGCCGAAAGCAAGTTGCTGGAAATCATCGACCGCTGTTACCGGCGCACCGAAGAAATCAGTGGTTTGGCACGCGAACTCAGCGAAGATATGGGTGACGATTACATCGACCTTGCCGCGCTGACCGAGAATGTTGGCACGGAAGAAGCACCGGTGGTCAAGCTGTTGCAGTCCATGTTCGATGACGCTTCGCTGGTACGCGCATCAGATATCCACATCGAGCCGCAGGAAGTTCTGTTAAGAATCCGTTTTCGAATCGACGGCTTGCTGCATCTGCAAACCGAGGCAGATAACAAAATAGCTACCGCGCTGGTATTGCGTCTCAAACTGATGTCCGGGCTGGATATTTCTGAAAAACGGATGCCGCAGGATGGGCGCTTCCACGTGCGGGTGCGAGACCAAAGCGTGGATGTGCGTATTGCCACTTGCCCCACCCAGTTCGGCGAGGCAGTGGTGATGCGTCTATTGCGGCAAGAGGGCGGCATGGTGCAGTTGGATAAACTGGGCATGCCGCCCGACATGCTGAAACGGTTCCGGGAGGTTGTCCGACGCAGCAACGGCATGATACTGGTCACCGGTCCGACCGGTAGCGGAAAAACCACTACTTTGTATGCCGCACTCGCTGAAATCAATACGATAGATCAGAAAATCATCACCGTGGAAGATCCGGTGGAGTATCGGTTGCCCGGCATTAATCAGGTGCAGGTCAACGAAAATATTAACCTGACTTTTTCGGTGGTGTTGCGCTCCGCTTTGCGGCAAGACCCGGACATAATTCTAGTCGGCGAAATGCGCGACGAAGAAACGGCCCAGATCGGCCTGCGCGCTGCGATGACGGGTCACTTGGTGCTTTCCACCCTGCACACCCGCGATGCGGCGGGCACTTTGTTTCGCCTGGTAGATTTGGGCATGACGCGCTTCATGGTCGCCTCTTCATTGCAAGCTATTATTGCCCAACGTTTGTTGCGACTGGTATGCGAAAGTTGCAGCGAGCCGCATATTCCCGGCGACCAGGAAAGCGAGTGGCTAAAAGTGGAAGGTGTATCGCCCGAGCAATGGGGCGGGCTGTTGCAGGGGCACGGCTGCGCGCATTGCAACGGCACAGGCTATTATGGGCGTTCGGGCGTGTATGAGATGCTGGAAATGAGCCGGGATCTGATCGAGGCTGCAACGCATGATGATGTAAATCATTTTATGCGTGTCGCAGGCAAACACATGCGAGGGAAAACTCTTCTCGATCACGCGCTGGCAGAAATGAAACAAGGCCGTACTACGGTGGCTGAAGTGATGCGCATCAGCAATCAGGTAGAGGATTAGCTGTGGCGGTATTTTCCTACAAAGGCCGCAATGGCCGCGGTGACATGACGCAAGGCACACTGGAAGGAGATGACAGCAACGCTGTTGCTGACCAGTTGATGAATACCGGTATTACGCCGCTCGATATTCGGGAAATTCGCGGCGCAAAAGCAAAAACCGGCGACGAAAAAACTGATGGCACCTACCAGCCGGCGTGGCTAAAAAGCCTCAACGAAAAACCCATTACCTCGAAGGATTTGATCCTGTTCAGCCGCCAGATGCACACTTTGCTTAAAGCGGGTGTCCCGATCATGCGCGCGCTGACAGGCTTGCAGGAGTCAACCCAAAACCCCGGTGTCGCCGCAATGATTCAGGATCTGCGCGAAAGCCTGGATAAAGGCCGCGAGCTGAGCGTCGCGTTGCGCCGCCATCCGAAAGTGTTTTCGTTGTTTTACATCAGTATGGTGCAGGTAGGCGAAATGACCGGTATGCTGGATGAGATTTTCATCAGGTTATATGACTACTTGGAATTCGAGCGCGATATGCGCGAACGCATCAAAGCGGCGACGCGTTACCCGATGTTCGTGGTGATAGCGATGGCGATTGCCATCGTCATCATCAACTTGTTTGTAATTCCCGCGTTTGCCAAAGTATTTGCCGGGTTCCATGCGCAATTACCGCTCATAACCAGGATATTGATGGGGTTTTCGGCTTTTATGATCGCTTATTGGATGTGGATGTTTGGGGGGCTGGTTGTCATAGTTGCAGGCTTTCGCTTTTACATTAATACGGTTGGAGGGCGGTACAAGTGGGACAAAAATAAATTTAAATTGCCGCTGGCCGGAGAGATTATTTTTAAATCCACTTTAGCGCGGTTTGCGCGCAGCATGGCGCTTTCTTTCAGGAGCGGCATGCCTATTTTGCAGGGATTGAGCGTGGTCGGCATGGTGGTCGATAACGTATTTATCCGTAGCCGTATTGATCAGATGCGCGAAGGTATCGAGCGCGGCGAGAGCATCTTGCGCACTGCGGCCGCTACCAAGGTATTCAGCCCTGTGGTGTTGCAGATGATTGCCGTCGGTGAAGAAACGGGCGACCTGGATGGGCTGATGTTCGAAGTCGCCAACATGTACGAGCGTGAAGTCAAATACGAAGTAGAAAATCTTAGTGCGAGGATCGAGCCGATCCTGATCGTATTTCTGGGCATTCTGGTGTTGATCCTCGCTCTCGGTGTATTCCTGCCGATGTGGGATCTTGGTAGAGCGGCGTTGCACAAATGAGCGCAATCGGAAGGCAGAAGCTCTGCCGCGGTTTTAGTCTGTTCGAGCTGGTTGTGGTCATCAGCATCGTTGCTGTATTGATGAGCATATTCCTTGGCCGCGTGCTGTATTATCAGGAACAGGCTGAAAAATCGGCTATGGTTGAAGTGGCAGGAGCCATACAAAGCGCGCTGATCATGCAATACGGACGGATTCTGACGCGCGGAAAAACATCCGATGTGGAGTGGTTGACAAAAGATAATCCGATGAACTGGCTGCAAAAAAGGCCACCTAATTATGTCGGGGAATTTCATGCCCCCACACCGCTGACCGTGGAACCGGGTAACTGGGTCTTTGATCCGAATTCACGCGATTTGATTTATGTCCCACGCATTGTTGATAACTTTAAACCCGGCAAAGACGGCCGACAATGGATACGCTACCATGTGGTCGTCCAATACGAACCCTCGCGTCTGCCTTCGTTGCAGAATGAGCCTCACGAACTGACCGGCATATTATTCGAACCGGTTGAACCTTATGCGTGGTTTTGATGAAATTTCGTTACTCGACTTGGCTGATATATGCACACCAACCCGATTGATCTGTTTTTATGGCGTGATCTGGCAATATTCTTGCTGATTTGCACCCCTCTAGGCGCGGCTGTCAGCTTGCTGCTCATCGCCAAACCGCAACTGCTGGAGCGTCTCAACCGCGTGGCGAACCGCTGGATATCGGCGCGCCATTTGAACCAGTTTCTGGACCAAACCGTCAGCATCGAGCATTGGTTTTACCGGCATCACCGTGCGTTTGGAGCCTTTGTCATGCTGGGGTCAGCGTACATCTTCGCCTATTTTGGCATTCTGTTCGACAAGGTATATGCGCTGCAACATTTAAACTGGAAAATCCCGCCCCAGTTGGTTGGCGGATTACTCGATGCATTGGTATTGAGTTCGTTGACCGGTGCGGTTGTCGCGTTCATGGTGGGCCTGTTTTTATGGGTGCGCCCCAGCCTGTTGAAAGGTATAGAAGTGGAAGCCAACCAATGGGTGTCGTCGCGCCGGGCGCTAAAAATGCTGGAAATACCGCGTGACCAAGTTGAAAATTTCGTCAAACGCCATGCGCAACGAGTCGGTTGGCTACTGCTGCTGGGGAGCATTTACTTGTTTTTTATCACCTTTCGTTTCTTGGTATAGCTTACCCGCCTTTGCGTGATTGTCTCCAAGCACGATTTAATTCTATTCATCTATCAGAGAGTGCCATAACGTAGGGCGGGTTTTACCCGCCAGATGTAGCTGTCTGGCACAGCACGACCTACAAGTTATTTCCAAAAGGAGAGACGGACTAATGGTACTTGCGGCTTAGCTCATGTACCGCCGTCACCAATGCTGCCGCATGTTCCGGGTTGGTGTGCTGAGAAATGCCGTGGCCGAGATTGAACACGTGCCCGCTGCCGTAGCCATAGCTGCTGAGCACGCGCTCCACTTCGGTGCGGATCGCTTCGGGCGAGGCAAATAATACCGCTGGATCGAGGTTGCCTTGTAGCGCAACTTTATTGCCAACTTTTTGCCGGGCAATGCCGAGATCCATGGTCCAATCCAGGCCGACCGCGTCGCAACCGGTGTTGGTGATGCTTTCGATCCACAGGCCTCCACCCTTGGTGAATACGATGTTTGGGATGCGCAGGCCGTCTTTTTCCTTGATCAGCCCGTCCACGATGCGATGCGTGTAAGGCAGCGAAAATTCGTGGAATGCTGCGTGCGACAGCACGCCGCCCCATGAGTCGAAAATCATTACGGCTTGTGCGCCCGCTTCGATCTGCGCGTTCAGGTAAGCGATTACCGCCTGCGTGGTCACTTCGAGAATGTGGTGCATCAGTTTTGGCTCGTTGTACATCAGGGTTTTAACCTTGGCATAATCATCGCTGCCGCCGCCTTCAACCATGTAGCAGGACAGCGTGAACGGGCTACCGGAGAAACCGATCAGTGGGACGCGACCATCCAGTGTCTTGCGGATTTGCGACACGGCATCGGTAACGTATTTCAGGTCTTTGCCGATGTCCGGTACGCGCAACGCCTTGATCGCCGTTTCGTCGCGCAACGGATGTTTGAATTTCGGGCCTTCGCCATCGGAGAAATACAACCCCAAACCCATCGCATCCGGCACGGTGAGAATGTCGGAGAACAGGATCGCGGCATCCAGCGGGAAGCGCTCCAGCGGTTGCATGGTTACTTCGGTCGCGTAGTCCGGGCTCTTGCACAGGCCGAGAAAGCTGCCCGCGCGTTTGCGTGTCTCGCGGTACTCCGGCAGATAGCGCCCGGCCTGGCGCATCATCCACAGCGGCGTATAGTCAGTCGGTTGGCGCAGCAGGGCGCGCAGGAAGGTGTCATTTTTCAGTTTGAAGTTCATGTTTAGCCTGTTAAAAAATCAGTCCGCAGATTACACAGATTTACGCAGATTTTAATCTGTTTAATCTGCGTAATCTGCGGATAAAAAGGTTTGTTGTTATCGCGGCAGCACCGTTGATCCCATCAAATATTCATCCACCGCCCGCGCGCACTGGCGACCTTCGCGGATCGCCCACACCACCAGCGATTGGCCGCGGCGCATGTCGCCTGCGGCGAACACTTTATTCATATTGGTCATGTAACAACCTGCGCCTTCGGTCGAGGCCTTGACATTGCCGCGCGTATCTTTTTCCACGCCAAACGCATCCAGCACTTTTTGTGCGGGGCTGACGAAACCCATCGCCAGGAACACTAGGTCGGCTTTCATTTCAAATTCGCTGCCCGGTACTTCGCTCATCTTGCCGTCTTTGAATTCAACCCGCACCGCCTTGATGCCGGTCAGCTTGCCGTTGTTGCCGGTAAATTCTTTTGTGGCAATCGCCCAGTCACGCTGGCAGCCCTCATCGTGCGAGCTGGAGGTGCGCAGCTTGTTCGGCCAGTTCGGCCAAGTCAACGGCCTGTTTTCCTGGTCGGGTGCGCGCGGCATCACTTCAATCTGGGTGACCGAAGCTGCGCCGTGGCGGTTCGAGGTTCCCACGCAATCGGAGCCTGTATCGCCGCCACCAATCACCACCACATGCTTGCCCTTGGCATTGATCGGATTTTTGCCGTCACCCGCCACCTCCTTGTTCTGCGGGATGAGAAACTCCAGCGCGTAATGCACACCCTTTAATTCGCGCCCCGGCACCGGTAAGTCGCGCGGCACTTCAGCTCCGCCCGCCAGAACCACAGCATCGAATTTTTTCAGCAGTTCTTTTGGTGCGATAGATTTTTTGGCATCATTGGCCACGCTCCTGTCCGCATCCTTGCCGATAAATACCGAGGTTCGAAAGGTCACTCCCTCGGCCTTTAACTGCGCCATGCGCCAATCGATCAGGCGCTTGTCGAGCTTGAAATCGGGGATGCCATAGCGCATCAATCCACCGATGCGGCTGTTCTTCTCGAATACCGTCACGTCATGCCCAGCACGCGCCAGTTGCTGCGCTGCAGCCAGTCCGGCAGGGCCTGAGCCAACTATCGCAACCTTCTTGCCTGATTTATTTGCTGCCGGTTGCGGCAGCACCCAGCCGTTCTCGCCACCCTTGTCGATGATGGCGTGCTCGACGGACTTGATGCCCACCGCAGCTTCGCTGATGTTCAGCGTGCAGGCTGCCTCGCACGGTGCGGGGCAGATGCGGCTGGTGACTTCCGGGAAATTGTTGGTGGAGTGCAACACGTCGAGCGCTTGCTTCCAGTTGCCCCGGTACACCAGATCGTTCCAGTCGGGGATGATGTTGTTGACCGGGCAACCGCTGCTGCAAAACGGGATGCCGCAATCCATGCAGCGCGCACCTTGCGTTTGTGCCTGTTCGTCGGTCAGGTGCAGCACAAACTCCTGATAATTTTTCAGGCGTTCCACAACCGGCAAATACTCTTCGCTCAGGCGGCTGAATTCCATAAATCCGGTGAGCTTGCCCATTTATACAGCCTCCCTTTGTCTAGCCTGCAGCTCCGCAATTTCCTGCAAGGCTCGGCGATATTCGGTCGGCATCACCTTGATGAACTTCGGCAGGTAGCGCGCCCAGTTGTCGAGAATATGCTTGGCACGAACACTGCCGGTATAGCGCAAATGTTTTTCTATCTTGCCGCGCAACGCCGCTGCATCGGCCTTGCCCAGATGATTGAGATGCACGCGGCCATGTGCCTCTACCCCCCCGGTTTCGCTGGCTGCCACTTCTTCGGGAATCGCCTCCAGTTGCACCATAGACATGTTGCAGCGCTTGGCGAAGGTGTCATCTTCATCCAGCACATAAGCCACGCCGCCGGACATACCCGCCGCAAAATTGCGCCCAGTCTGACCCAGCACGATCACCATGCCTCCGGTCATGTATTCGCAGCCGTGATCGCCCAAGCCTTCGACTACCGCGACCGCACCGGAATTCCGTACCGCGAAACGCTCGCCCGCCACACCGCAGAAATAGCCTTCGCCGCTGGTCGCGCCGTACAGCGCGGTGTTACCGACAATGATGTTGTCTGCCGCAACAATTTTGCATTCTTTGGGAGGCAGCACCACGATACGGCCGCCGCATAAACCCTTGCCGACATAATCGTTGCTTTCGCCGGACAGCTCCAGCGTGATGCCATGCGCGAGAAAAGCGCCGAAGCTCTGCCCCGCCGTGCCCTTGAATTTTACCGTGATGGTGTCGGCAGGCAGACCGGCCTGCCCATAACGCTTTACCACTTCATGCGACAACATGGTGCCGACAGTGCGGTTCACATTTTTGATGGTGCTCTCGATGACCACCGGTTTTTTATGCTCCAGCGCGTCCTTGGCTTGCGCGATCAGTTGGTTGTCCAATGCCTTTTCCAGCCCGTGATCCTGCTTTTCGGCATGGCGGCGCGCCACGTCGGCGGGCACATCAGGCTGATGGAAAATTTTGGAGAAATCCAAACCCTGCGCTTTCCAGTGCGTGATACCGTGCTTCACATCGAGCAAGTCGCTGCGGCCTACCAGCTCATCAATTTTGCGGATGCCCATTTGCGCCATATATTCGCGCAGCTCTTCGGCGACAAAGAAGAAGTAATTCACCACATGTTCCGGCTGGCCGGTAAATTTTTTGCGCAGCTCCGGGTCTTGTGTTGCCACGCCCACCGGGCAGGTGTTGAGGTGGCATTTGCGCATCATGATGCAACCTTCCACCACCAGCGGCGCGGTGGCAAAACCGAATTCTTCGGCACCCAACAACGCGCCGATCAGCACATCGCGCCCGGTCTTGAGTTGGCCGTCCACTTGCAAGGTGATGCGCCCGCGCAGCTTGTTCAGCACCAGCGTCTGCTGCGTTTCCGCCAAACCCAGCTCCCACGGTGTGCCGGTATGTTTGATCGACGACAACGGCGATGCGCCGGTGCCGCCGTCGAAACCGGAAATCACGATGTGGTCGGCCTTGGTCTTGGACACGCCCGCCGCCACGGTGCCCACACCGATTTCGGACACCAGCTTCACCGAAATCGAGGCGGACGGGTTGGCGTTTTTCATATCGTGAATCAGTTGCGCCAAGTCTTCGATGGAATAAATATCGTGGTGCGGAGGGGGGGAAATCAGCCCCACCCCCGGCACCGAGTAGCGCAGCTTGGCGATGTACTCTGAAACTTTGTGGCCGGGCAATTGCCCGCCTTCGCCGGGCTTCGCGCCCTGTGCCATCTTGATCTGGATCTGGTCGGCGCTGGAGAGGTACTCGGCGGTAACGCCGAAACGTCCTGCGGCTATTTGTTTGATGCGCGAACGCAGCGAATCACCGGCCTTGAGTTCGCGGTCGCATGCGACCCGATTCTTGCCGATAATTTCGGAGAGCATTTCGCCGCCCTTGATAGTCTTGTAGCGCGCCGGATCCTCGCCGCCTTCGCCGGTATTGGACTTGCTGCCGATGCGGTTCATCGCAAGCGCCAGCGTGGTATGCGCCTCGGTGGAAATCGAACCGAGCGACATCGCGCCGGTGACAAAACGCTTGACGATTTTCTTTGCCGGTTCGACTTCTTCCAGCGGTATCGGCGCACCCGCCGGTTTGATTTCAAACAGCCCGCGCAAGGTTTTCAGGCGCTGCCCCTGATCGTTGATCAGCTTGGCGTATTCCTTGTAGGTCGCAAAATTATTGGTGCGCGTGGCGTTCTGCAATTTCGCGATGGTCTCGGGTGTCCACATGTGCTCCTCGCCGCGCACGCGGTAGGCGTATTCGCCACCCGCTTCGAGCGCGTTCGCCAGCACCGGATCGTTGCCGAATGCGGACTGGTGGGTGCGCACCATTTCTTCGGCCACCTGATACAGGCCGATACCCTCGATCTGGGTGGCCGTGCCGGTGAAATATTTTTTAACGAATTCGGCATTCAGGCCGATGGCCTCGAATATCTGTGCGCCGCAATAGGACTGGTAAGTGGAGATGCCCATCTTGGACATCACCTTGAGCAACCCCTTGTTGATTGCCTTGATGAAGCGCTTACTGGCTTCGGAAATTAAAGATTGTCTTTCTCGTTCGCCTCCTCGCCCGCTTGCGGGAGAGGATTGAGGAGAGGGTATCGGGAGAGAGTTAGGAGAGAGGGAGTGAGAGTGGCTAACCATGTCCGCAACGGTTTCAAATGCCAGCCACGGGCACACCGCCTCGGCACCGTAACCGGCAAGCAGCGCGAAATGATGCACTTCGCGCGCCGAACCGGTATCTACCACCAGACCGGCGCTGGTACGCATACCCTCGCGGATCAGATGATGATGCACAGATGCGCAAGCCAGTAGCGCGGGAATGGCCACACGCTTCTTTGACACTGCGCGGTCGGACAGGATCAGCACGTTGTACCCGCCCGCAACCGCCTTGTCGGTAGCGGCGCACAGCGATTTGATGGCGGCCTCGCAGCCCTTGGCTTCCTTGGCGACGGGGTAGGTAATATCCAGCACCAGTGACTTGTAGCGTCCCTGCGTCAGTTTGTCGATGTCGAGCAGCTTGGCGAAATTTTCATTGGACAACACCGGTTGGTGTACTTCTAGGCGCAGTGGCGGATCGGTCTCGTCGATGCCGAGCAGGTTTGGCCTTGGACCGATAAACGAAGTGAGCGACATCACGATCTCTTCGCGGATCGGGTCTATCGGCGGGTTGGTCACCTGCGCGAATAACTGCTGAAAGTAATCGTAGAACGAGCGATTTCTGTTCGACAACACCGGCAGCGCGGCATCGTTGCCCATCGAGCCTGTCGCTTCTTCGCCCGCAGAAGCCATTGGGGCGAGGATAAATTTAAAATCTTCCTGCGAGTAACCGAATGCCTGCTGGATATCGAGCAGGCTCTCCTTGAGTTTGGTCTTGCTTGGCACAGTCGGCAAATCATCCAGAAAGTAGCGCGATTTTTCTATCCATTGCCGGTAGGGCTTGGCGGTGGCGAGCTGTTGTTTCATCTTGATGACATCGACAACCCGGCCTTCCTGCAAATCGACCAGAAACATCTTGCCGGGCTGTATCCGCCATTTTTTCACAATCTTGTGCTGCGGAATATCCAGCACACCCATCTCGGATGCCATGACCACCACGTCGTCGTCGGTAATCAGGTAGCGCGCCGGGCGCAGGCCGTTGCGATCCAGCGTCACGCCGATCTGGCGACCATCGGTAAAAGCTACGGCGGCGGGGCCGTCCCACGGCTCCATCAGGATAGCGTGGTATTCGTAAAAAGCCTGGCGCTCCTCATTTAACAAGGGGCTGCCCACCCAAGCTTCGGGGATCAGCAGCATCATCGCGTGCGCCAGCGAGTAGCCGCCCGCCACCAGCAGCTCCAGCGCATTGTCCAGGCAGGCCGAGTCGGATTGGCCTTCCACGATCAGCGGCCAGAGTTTTTCCAAATCGTCGCCGAGCAGCCCGGACGACATCGTGGCATGGCGCGCCGCCATCCAGTTCACATTGCCGCGCAAGGTGTTGATCTCGCCGTTGTGCGCGATCATGCGGAACGGATGCGCACGATCCCAAGTGGGAAAAGTGTTGGTGGAGAAACGCTGATGCACCAGCGCCAATGCGCTGACCAGACTTTCATTCTGCAAGTCGAGATAATATTTGCCGACCTGATCGGCCAGCAACATACCCTTGTAAACTACTGTGCGCGATGACATCGAAGGGCAGTAAAATCCTTGGCCTTGCGCATTTGGAAGGCTGCGTATCGCGTGCTCCGCAGTCTTGCGTATCACGAACAGCTTGCGCTCGAAGTGGTCGGCATCGGAGCACTTTTTACCGCGTCCGATGAACACCTGGCGCACCGCCGGTTCTGCCGCTTTCACCCCTTCGCCCAAGCTGCGGTTGTCCACCGGCACATCGCGCCAACCCAGCAAAATCTGCCCTTCTGCCGCAATCTTGTCGGCAAGCACCCGCTCACACGCGGCGCGCGCATCTGTGGCGCGCGGCAGGAACAACATGCCCACGCCATATTCTCCCGCCGCTGGCAGCGTCACGCCCTGCGCCGCGCATTGCGCGCGCAGAAATGCGTCAGGGATTTGCAGCAAAATACCCGCGCCGTCACCGGCCAAGGGGTCTGCACCCACCGCGCCGCGATGGGTCAGATTTTCCAGTATTCTCAAGCCTTGACTTACCATGTCATGGCTTTTATGCCCTTTAATATGGGCGATAAAGCCGACCCCGCAGGCATCGCGCTCCTGGCGCGGATCGTACAACCCCTGCTGTTCTGGCAAACCTTGCTGCACCGGCAAAAAAGAGTTGCTCACATGTTTCCTCAATCAATTCAATAAAGCAAAAAATGGCGACACATATCGCCACATCAAACACAAAAAGGGCACGGATTTTACCTTGTCTCGGTGCTATGGGCAACCTCCGCAGCGAATGTGCGGGGTGCATCCGAAAGTGGTGGGCGGGTAGCGTTTTTCTCCCCTCTCCCCTTGCGGGAGAGGGGCGGGGGAGAGGGGAGATTCAATCGCTGCTGCCAAGACAGTCGGCAACACGCCATCCAAATTACTCATGATCTCGCTTTCGGTCATATTGCATCACAAGTGCTTGGCGAATTCCCGTTGTCCTACTACCCTCTCTCCCCAACCCCTCTCCCGCAAGGGGAGAGGGGCTTTTTCTTGTTGTCCATCACTCGAATACACCCAGCCGCATCGCTCGCGTTGTGAGCGCCCCGGCGCGTGCTAGAATTAAACACCGTTTGAACTGTTTAACCCTGCAATAACAATGGACAACACTTCCAATCCGAACCCACCTCCCGCGCCGCGCATGGTGGGTTGGTTTCACGCGCAGCTACTGCCCTGGCTGGTGCTTGCCGTTTCGCTGGCGGTCACTTACCTGTTGTGGAAAAACGCGCAGCATGATGCTGTGCGGGCGCTACAAACTCAATTTGATTTCCGCGTGCGTGAAACAGTTGGCGATATCAACGCGCGCATGAAAGCCTACGAGCAAGTGTTGCGCGGGGTGGACGGGTTGTTCGCTCATGCCGAAATGGTCAAGCGCGGCGAATTTCGCGACTATAACGCCAAGCT
>CAIZNF010000453.1 GCA_903934275.1 uncultured Nitrosomonadales bacterium | reverse complement strand
CAACAGGAGATTCAAACATGGTATTACGCACCAAGACAAATTTCCGCAGATTTTCGACTATGCTACCGAGTTGCATCAACTTCGACTTACCATAAAGTTAAAGCGACTGATTCAAATCGTCGGCAAGCTGGCGCGCAACATCGGATACCGCCTCAGACAATCTCTCGATGACAGTTGTTGGTGTAACAGCCTGCTTGGCGAGCGTGAACACCCTCCGGTATATAGCATTGCCGCCGTCGAGCGGATTTGTCGAATTTGGCTTGATCCGAAATTGTTTGAGCGCGTCAATTTTCGGATACATTTCCGCCGTAGCTGTAACAATCAAATTACCAGACTCAAGCCGGTAACCAACATTGCAAAAAAGCAATGCGCTGGCGGTTGATTGGTCGAACACAACTCTCCTTGCTGACTGCGATTCAACTGCCCTCACACTCAGTGGCATGGCAAACTTAACCTTGTCGACCTTGGAAAGCTCCTCGATCGACACATCCAACATCACGGCCCTAAAATTGTAGTCGCGCAGCGACTCCAATATTGGAGTTGCCGCCTTTTCGGCGATCAACTGAAGTCGCGAGTCAATCGCAACGGCAACTAACGCACCGACTACCCCGCCAAAAGCGTAAGGGTTTGAAGCTTCCACAGTGACTTCAATGTTATTTTGCGGGATTATCAATATTCCCTCTACTCGTTCAATATTTGCTTGCGCATTTTTTGCCAGCGGCACTTGAGATGTTGTTGCACAACCTGCCAGAGATGCAACGACGATTGTAAATACGATTGATCTTAAGTTCACGATAAGCCCCCATGAGTTGAGAACGTGCTTTAAAAGTACTGCGCGTCCGAATTGCGGCGTTGCACAGCGCTCGGAACCCCCATGTACTCAAGTACATTCCGGTTCCTGCGCACCGTGCGCCTTGCACTTCAGCCTGCGCGCTGCACTTTTATAACACGTTCTGAAAAAACTAACTTATTCCATTTCCAAGTCAATAATACGATATCGTAAGGCATGCTATGCCCGCAGGATAAAGTTGCCGGAAACTGCTCGATCTACCAATCATTTTATCTTTGGATAAAAAATGGACTTGACGAACACAGTCAAT
Source organism: uncultured Nitrosomonadales bacterium (assembly GCA_903934275.1). Taxonomy (GTDB): domain Bacteria; phylum Pseudomonadota; class Gammaproteobacteria; order Burkholderiales; family Gallionellaceae; genus Gallionella. The sequence goes on along the minus strand of CAIZNF010000453.1, from coordinate 1,155 downwards.
CTAAAATTTGCTGAATTCAATCCAACAGATATCGGCGAATAACAACAAAGCCTTAGAGAGATGCTGATTTATTCGTCATCCCCGCGAAAGCAGGAATCCAGTTTGCTGATTTTACTGGGTTCCCGCTTTTGCGGGAACGACAAAACTGAATAAATCTGCGCTTCCTTAGATCGTTTCAAGGCAAGTAAAAGGCATTTCATTGAACCCAGATAATCCATTAGTTTCGCCATTCCCTGTCACTCCCGTGAAAACGGGTGAACGTAGGACAACATCGTGTTTTGCCCGCTCTGCGGAGTGTTTTATTGCTAGTTTTCGGCCTTCGCCGGAAAGACGGCCTAATGGATTTCTGGGAGGTTATAGAGGCACCCTCAGCAACGAAGCTACCAAGACTCTGCCTTGGAAAATAACATAAGCTGGCAAATAACCAAGTGCCCACTATTTCAGAATACCAGCCAATCTGGACAGTGGCGTGTAAAACCAGCAAAATGGCCTCTGTCAACAGCCTCCCACAGCCTAATGGACACAATCGGCAAATATGAAATCATCAGCGAACTGGGTAGCGGCGGAACCAGTACTGTGTATCTTGCGCTGGATCCGTTCAATAATCAGCAGGTCGCAATCAAGCTGTTTAACTTGGACGCGTTACACGATCCCAGCCTCGCCAAGGCTCATCGCAAACTGTTGCTGACAGAAGCGTCTCTGGTTGGCAAGTTATCCCATCCGCATATTGTGAAGGTTTTCGATGCCGTGTTGGAAGGCGCGACAAATTATATGGTGATGGAGTATGTGAAAGGCGAGACGCTGGCGCACTATACCGACGTAACACGCTTGTTGCCGTTCAGCACAATTGCGGAAATCAGCTACAAATGCTGCAAAGCGTTGGAATATGCACAACAACAGGGCGTAATACACCGCGACATCAAACCCGCCAATATCCTGTTGCGCGGACAGAGCGACATCAAAATTTCAGATTTCGGCGCGGCGATTGTCGTAAGCCAGCAGACCACCCAAGTAGCAGGTGTTGGCTCCCCTGCATACATGTCGCCTGAGCAGGTCAATGAGCAGTTTATAACACACCAAACCGACATTTATTCGCTCGGCGTGACCATGTTCCAGCGCAATCGCATCAAATTTCCCCGAAACCAAGCAATGCTT
>CAIZNF010000452.1 GCA_903934275.1 uncultured Nitrosomonadales bacterium | reverse complement strand
CTCAAGTCGAAATGTTCGTGCTAAAAACTGGCAGAAAACCCCAGCTGACCTGATATTCCCGGCATTTCATACCCTGGGCGGTATTCGTAGTCCCGGTCGAACAGGTTGTCGACCGCCAGAAAGACTTCGCCCTTTTTGCCAAGTGCCGCCAGTGGGTAAGACAGGCGGGCATTGACGATAGCGAAGGAGCCAACTTTGGTCGTGTTGCTGGCTTCTGGATCCTGATTCCGCGACTTGTTAAGCGCCCAGACTTCATCCTGGTACTGTGCATCGATCGCTACCTTGATTGGTCCGATCTGACCATTCAGCCCTGCAGTGACCGCCTTTTCTGGCGTATAAGGCAGGTGATTGATGCTCGGATCAAGCAGCGTCAATCCAGCGAACAACTCCCAATTAGATGTTATATGCTGCTTGATGGACAGCTCTGCGCCGTTCATTCGGTAGCCCTCAGTGTTGAAATAGTTGGTACTGAAAAATGAAGGCGCAGGAGCGAATGAGAGATTGTAAGCATAACGATTCTTGATCCTGTCACTGAACAAGCTTACGTCAACCTGTGTACTTTCACTTGGGGTGTACTTGAAGCCGATTTCCTGATGTGTGGACTCTTCCGGTGACAAGTTCTGCCAAGTAGTTCCAGCATACATAAACCAAAGCGCCTCCTGCAGGGCGGGGGCTTCTAGGCCCGGGTAATTGATGCCGCGCGAGACATTGGCGAACAAAGTCAACTGGTCGGAAACCAATGACAGACCGGCATGGGGAGCCGTTTTAGATTCATATTTATTGTGATCGTAGAAACGCACGCCGGCTGACGGGACCAGAGACCAGCGGTCGTCAATCTTGATGTTCTGACTCAAGGCAAGATGCGGCGAGGTCAACCGGAATTCCGGCATATCGACAAGTTTATTGGTGAAAGCAAACGGTATAGTCCCACCAGTAAAAGGCCCCTTCACATCGCCGTCGATCCAGTCGACATCGAGTCCTGCGGTGACCATGCCACCCGTCCAGGGCGAGAATGCCTCCGTCCACTTCAGGCCGCTCATGTTGAACCCGGAAATGAACGTTCCCCACGTGGTGTCATCGTGCAAATCGCTCTGGCCGTCGTTGTGATAAACCTTGAGTTCGCCCGTCCAATCGCCATGCTGGTGAGCCAGGGCGAGCGTGACCAGATTCGTTTTGGAGACATACTCTGGCGTAGGTACCACTGGCGGATTCCTGGAATCGCCCGGATCGTTCACGTTATTTCTGGCCACAAGGAAACTGGCACTCGCTTTCCAATGCTCGTTGAACTGAACGCCGACCTTGCCCATGACATTCCTAAGAATCCCGTCTGCGTCTTTCCGCTCGCCGTTTGACGTGGCAAAGCCCTGTGCGAACATGAAATCCAGCGGGCCTTGCTTGCCCGTGACGTTTGCTTGCTCGATGACCGTCCCGAACGATCCTGCGGACAATCGGGCATCGCCATGGAAACCATCTTCACGGGCCTGTTTGGTTTCCAGATTGATGGAGGCGAAATTATTGCCGTTGATCTGCGGTTGAGGGCTTTTATATACGGTGATGGATTCCATACCGTTGATCGGCAGCAGATCGATGGCCGGATGGCCCCAGATGCCGACATAGAGCGGAATGCCATCCAGATAGG
>CAIZNF010000451.1 GCA_903934275.1 uncultured Nitrosomonadales bacterium | reverse complement strand
TGATTGAAGCCGAATTCAGAGCGATGGAGGGTGTGTCCGACTTGAACGTGAAATTTCTGAGCAAGTAGGATTTGCTCTCTTAATGCAATGGGCTAGCCAAGAGCAGCCACCAACGGTACAAGCGAGGGAAAATTATGGATCCTGACTATAACCGTTTGAAAGATTTGGCACAGTCTTCGCCCGAAGAATTCGAGAAAGAGCGGATTACCATAATCAACGAATTGATACAGCTGCACCATAACGCTTCCCGCGCACAAGGTTCGCAGTGGCGGATTGATATGGAAACAACCAAAGCCAAGACATCCCTCGGTGCTTGTGTTCGGCTGAGCTCGCTTATGTGGGATGAATTCTATAAATTGGAGGACGAATTACACCGGCTTCTTCGGGAAATAAAATTAGCAAAAGCGATTCCCGTGCTTCGAGAAAACAAGACATCTGACAAGACGGCGACGATCATCCCGTTTATCAGGAACGACTCTACCAATGCATAGAAATTTTCAACTGCAAGCTGATCTTCAATCAAGCGGTGAACATGCTCGTGAATTTGTATTCACGAGCAATGATTTCGAGCAAGTGCGGCAGATGATTTATGACCATGCGGGCATTTCGCTGAATCTGTCCAAGCAGAATATGGTTTATAGCCGCCTGTCGCGTCGTTTGCGTGTGACCGGCATCGATAATTTCAAGGATTATCTGGCGTTGCTGGCAGGCGACAAGGCTGAATGGGAAGCGTTTGTAAACTCGCTCACCACTAACCTGACTGCGTTTTTTCGCGAACCGCATCATTTTCCATTGCTGGCTGAACACGTTCTGAAACAAAAAAACCGTCATATCGTGCTGTGGAGTTCGGCGGCATCAACCGGGGAGGAGCCATACACCATGGCGATGACCATGATAGATGCCTTTGACAGCTTTACGCCGCCCGTGACTATCCTTGCGACCGACCTGGACACCAACGTTCTCGCCAAGGCGGAAGCAGGCATTTATCCGGTTGAGCGCGTCGAGAAACTCCCAAATGCCGTAGTGAAACGTTTCTTTTTAAGAGGGTCGGGAGCGCGGGCTGGTTTTGTGCGGGTAAGGCCGGAGCTGCGCGCGATGATTACTTTTCGGCAGGTGAATCTGCTCGAAGATGATTGGCATATACGCGGCCCGCTGGATGCGATTTTTTGCCGCAATGTGATGATCTATTTCGACAAGGAAACCCAGCTCAAAATATTGGAACGGTTTGCCCCGCTGTTGCAACCGGACGGCTTGCTGTTCGCCGGACATTCGGAGAATTTCCAGAATGCCGGGCATATATTCAGTATGCGCGGCAAGACAGTGTACTCATTGGCTGCATATTGAAGAGGCACTATGAAACATCCAGATGGCCGCGAAATATCCACCTCCCTCAGCGCACCTGATGCGAAAGAGGCTGCGCGGATAAAAACATTTCCAAGTTTCCTCCGTTGGCCGCTGTTCTGGTTTTTCATCCTTTTTTCTTTGGCGGTCAGCGCCGTCAGCTATGCCGCCTTTTTGCGCTATAGCTCAGACACTCGGCAGGAGGAAATGAAACTGCTTGCCACCATCGCAGACCAGAAGGTGGATGAAATCATCAGGTGGAGAAAGGAACGCGAGGGGGATGCGGAAGTTTTTTCACGCTCTCCATTTTTTGTGCGGGCATTTGAAAAATGGCTGCAACAGGGCGCGCCTCACGATGAAAACTGGCAAACGCTTATTGAACGGATGAAGCTGACGCAACGCGTCTATGGCTACAAGGAAATCATCCTGTTCGATGCGCGAAGCAAGCCGGTCTTGTCCACGAACCCTGACGCTCCTCTGCCCGCTGCGCGCGCCATGGAATTGGTGAAACAGGCCATACAGACACAAAATCTCATCGCTCTCGATATCAGCTTAAGCGATGTTGCAGACAGCATGGATGTAATCGTTCCGATTTCGGGCAGACACGGCGATCAGGACATCGGAGTGGCCTACCTGCGGGTGGATGCCCCCCGTTTTTTCTTTCCGCTGCTGAAAGCGATGCCATCGAATCATGAGAGCATGGAGCTGGTTCTGGCGCGCCGCGAGGGAGACGATGTGCTGCTCCTGAACATCCCCGCAGCCAATGTGGCAGGCAAGCTGCTGCGGCAGCCGCTGGGCAAGTCAAATCTGCCGGCGGCGATGGCGGCATCAGGAATGCATGGCGAGGTCGAGGGCGTGGATTACCGGGGCGTACCCGTGTTCGCGGCGTTGCGCAAAATCCCCGGTTCCGACTGGGCGCTGGTTACCAAAGTAAACCAGGAAGAAGTTTATGCGCCTCTGCGCAACACGGCGCTATTACTGGCGGGTGCAATCGCCTTTCTGATCGCCCTGACCGGCGTAGCGGTGGGCTTGTGGTGGCGCAACCTGCGCGCACAATTTCTCTTCGCCGAACAAGAGCAGACCGAGAAAAACCTGCGCAACGAATCGGCCTATACACGCAGCCTGATCGATGCGAGCCTCGACCCGTTGGTGACCATCAGCACGGATGGCAAGATCATTGATGCCAACAAGGCAACCGAGGAAGCTACAGGCATATCCCGCAGCCAACTTATCGGCACCGATTTCGCCAGCTATTTCACCGAGCCGGGAAAGGCGGAAGCCGGTTACCTGAAAGTATTCACGCAGGGTTTCGCGCGCGATTATCCGCTCACTATCCGCCACCCGTCAGGGCGCAAGATGGACGTGCTGTATAACGCCACGGTGTACCGCGACAAGACCGGAAATATCCAGGGCGTGTTTGCGGCGGCGCGCGACATCACGGAGCGCAAGCAGGTGGAAAATGAGTTGGTTCTTCAGCGCGACAACTTCAGGAAGATACTCAATGCGATTACCGACGGCATCTATGTGGTGAACCGTAACTACGACATCGAGTATGTGAATCCGGTCATCGAACATGAGTTTGGCAAGGCGGATGGGCGCAAGTGCCATGCCTATTTCCACGACAGGAGCGCGCCGTGTCCATGGTGTAAAAATGACGAAGTGTTCAAAGGCAACACGGTGCGCTGGGAGTGGTATTCCAGCAAGACCGGCAAGACCTACGATCTGGTCGATACACCGATAATAAACTCCGAAGGGAGCGTGTCGAAATTTGAGATGTTCCACGATACCACCGAGCGCAAGCGGGCGGAAGCTGCGCTGGCGCAGGAGCGCCAGTTTCTGGATGTGCTGCTCAATAACATCGCGGAAGCCGTTGTGAGTTGCGACGACCAGGGCATAATCACGCGGTTCAACCATGCCGCGCGCGAGCTTCACGGATTGCCGGAACAACCCATCTCGCCGGAGCAATGGGCCGAATACTACGACCTGTATCAGGCGGACGGAAAGACGCCGTTGCGCAGGGAGGAAATCCCCCTGTTCCGCGCGCTGCAAGGCGAGCGGGTGCGCGATGCCGAGATGGCGGTGATCCCGAAGGGTAGGGCTACGCACTTCCTGCTCGCCAGCGGCCAATCCATGCGCGACACCGGCGGCAAGTTGCTCGGCGCCGTCGTCACCATGCACGACATCACCGAGCGCAAGAAAGCGGAAATTGATCTGCTTGTAAGCGAAGCAAACCTGCGCGCCCTTCTGGACAACTTCCCCTACCTTGCCTGGCTGAAAGACACGGAGGGTCGTTACATCACGGTCAACAAGGTGTTTGCAGACTTTCTCCATCTGGAGAACACCCGGCAGGCCATAGGCAAGACCGACCTGGATTTGCAACCGAATAAAGAGCTGGCGGAAAAGTATCGCGCCGATGATGCAGGGGTATTGGCCTCAGGCCAGCAGAAGCATGTCGAAGAACCCTCGTTCGACGGCGAAAACATGCGCTGGGTGGAAACCTACAAGACCCCCATCATCGACAAGGATGGCATTCTGCTTGGCACCGCCGGATGCGCCAGTGACATCACCGAGCGCAAGCAGGTGGAAGAAAAAATCCGCCAGATGAATGTCGAACTGGAGCAACGCGTCGCCGAGCGCACCGCCGAACTGGAAAGCTTTTCCTATTCGGTGTCGCACGACTTGCGCGTGCCGCTGCGCGCAGTTGACGGTTTTTCGCGCATGGTGCTGAACCAGTATGCGGACAAGCTCGACGATGAAGGCAAGCGCTTGCTCAACGTGGTGCGCGACAATACCAAAAAAATGGGGCAGTTGATCGACGACATCCTCGCGTTTTCCCGCGCCGGGCGGATGGAAATCAAGGCGGCGCAAGTTGACATGGAAAGCCTGGCGGGTGCCGCACTGGATGGGCTGCAACAGGCCACCGCCGGGCGCGATCTTACTGTGGAAATTAAACCGCTTCCCCCTGCTCGTGGCGACTTTTCCATGCTGCAACAGGTGTGGATCAACCTGCTCGCCAACGCCATCAAATTCACCGGCACAAAATCGCCAGCGCACATCGAAGTGGGAGGCTCGTCCGAGGGAACGGAGCTTGTCTATTACGTAAAGGACAACGGTGCAGGTTTCGACCAGCAGTATGCGCACAAGCTGTTTGGCGTGTTCCAGCGCCTGCACGGCGTGGCCGAATTCGAAGGCACCGGCATCGGGCTGGCCATCGTCAAGCGCGTCATCGCAAGGCATGGCGGAAGGGTGTGGGCAGAAGGCAAGGTTGACGAGGGGGCGACGGTTTATTTTACGTTGCCGGTTTTGTAGGTGCGAATTC
>CAIZNF010000450.1 GCA_903934275.1 uncultured Nitrosomonadales bacterium | reverse complement strand
TCGGCCATTCTGGCCTGGGCGGGCAACGAAGCGCCCAACCCGACCGACAACGCCAAGCCGAGATTCTGGTTCAGCATGGCCTACGCGTGGTGAGAACATATTTTAAAAGTTACTGCGCGTCCGAATTGCGGCGTTGCGCGGTGCTCGGAATCCTCATGTACTCAAGTACATTCCGGTTCCTGCGCTCCGTGCGCCTTGCACTTCGGCCTGCTCGCTACACTTTTAAAACACGTTCTGGGGAAAAATACCGTGAGTGATTTCATTGCCAAATCGAGAGCGGAACACCGTAGGGTGCATGGAATGCACCCTTGGCTCTGGTGCGTAGAACGCACCCTACAAAATTATTTTAACGAGATCATTGCAGATCGCCCCCCATCCATGCAGGAATATCACGGCTGCCGTGCAGGACACGCCAAACATCTATCTGATCGGTGCTTTCGAAGTAAAACACCAGGTAGGGAAATCGCTTGCAGCCCCAGAACCTCAAGCCCGGCAGATTCAACTGATGCGCATAGCGCGGTGATCCGGTACCCGGTTGGCGTTGAATATCGCGATAAGCTTGTTCAAGCGCATCGACGAATGCCAAAGCATATTCGGGCGCGTTCTGCAGATAGTAATCTACAGCTTCCTGAACATCATGATCCGCTCGCTCGTGGCGAACGAGGGGCTTCACTTGGAAACCGCAAGGCGCTTTTTGATGCCGGAACGGAGAGAAGCGAAGTAGTCGGCATCGGCAAGACCGACAGGCTTCGACTGTGCTCCTTCGAGAAGAATGCCGCGCAATCGCAGCCGATCCTGATCCCGGCGTATCAGCTCGCGCACATATTCACTGGATGTGCCGTAACCCGCCGCCGTGACCTGATGATCCACAAATTCTTTGAGCGAGTCGGGGAGAGAAATATTCATTGTCGTCATAAGCGGCACACTACAACTTTTGCCAAAAATTGGCAAGCACGCCCATCACGACCTCCATTTGTCATATTCGGCATGGGTGGCTACCCCGGTGAATGTGTCTTGAGCCACTCGCGCATGGCATCGTTCACGCGCGTCTGCCAGCCGCGCCCGGATGCTTTCAGTTCCGCGAGAACATCTGCATCGAAGCGGATAGTAGTCGGAACTTTAGTTGGAGCTTTCTGCGCACCACGCAAGCGGCGCTTTTCCGCCAGGGCGATCCGCACGGCAGGCAATCCGCCATCGCGCACAATCACGGCATCTTTCCAGTACGCCTCCACCGCCTGCGCGTCGTTTGGGTCATACGGGCAATCCAGATCAGATACACGCTCGGGGGCAGAGGCAATCAATTTTTCCCACGCTTCCGGGCTATCTGGAAAGTTCTTTGGCAAAGCGTTTGATTTCATGGGTTGTGGCCTTTCTCAAACTGATGATATGAAGATCGTCGCCGGGCTCTGTATAGGTCAAATGCACAACGATACCGTTGAGGAAACCCAGCAGGTTAATCCGCTGTTCGCCATAGTGCAGGCGGGCATCTTCCTCCGTGATTACAGGGCCATCAAAAGCCGCATCGCACCCTGCAAAATCCAGACCGTGTTCGCGGATGTTGCGCTGCCGTTTGTTTTCATCCCAAGTAATCACGAGCAAACTGTATTAACAATTACTCAACATGTCAAGCAAATTGTTAATACAATAGCCGTAGTGTACCCAACAAATAAGGCAGGCTTTTTACAACGGGGAAGGAAATCAATCGTTCCCACGGAGACCGTGGGAACGATGAAAACCTTGCAAATTGGTGTGCAACTTGTGGATGGATTTATGTACCAAGCCAACGCCCAAATCCGGCTTGGGGTGCGGTACGCTGATGTGCCCTGGCTTGGTTGGGTGAGTAAATACGTGATGGCTACCTTTTGCGCCCCATCGCAGTCGTGTAATCGGACTTACTGGCAATTGTCCCCAGCGGCACTGCTGCCGCAATGGCGCGCATATACGCCGTCAGTTGCTCAATCTCCGATATGCCCATCACCGACTCTATTCACAGAATCAGGTGTGGGGCTCGCGACGCCCCAACCCCTCGGCCAGAAAAGTCAGCACCAGCGTATTGATCGACACGCCCTCCGCCTTGGCGCGGGAGGTGAGCTTGGCGTGGATGGATTTGGGCATACGGGCGACGAACTTGCCGGAAGCCCCCGGTGCGGTGGCATCATCCGGACTAAAGGACGGAGGTGGGATTTCGCGCCTCATATCATGCAGCGCGGACACCACGGCTACAAAAGCGTCGCGACCGTTCTCCACCGCCTCGGACTCGGTCCCGCCATCCGACATGCAGCCGGGAAGGTCGGGGAAGGTAATCAGAAACCCGCCTCCATCCGCTGCGGACAAGGGGCTTATAATATGCGCGTAAGCCTCGAACGGCCACGGTGGCACGATGCGGGGTATGGTTTTGACATTATCGGTCATGCTTGCAACTCCTTCACTTTGTCGAGCAATGCCACGAACTGGCGCACATACACTGGCTTGATGGGACGGTGCGCCGGAACGCTCACTATTTCGGCCACGACCGGATGCGAGAACACATGATGACTACCACCCTCACATCGACACACCACGGCAAACTTTTTTGCCACCGTCTGCAACTGGCCGACCTGCCAGTCGCGCGGATTATTGCGCATGGCTTCGAGCAGTTTTGTGGCCGTGTTCATAGATTGGATAGTATTGCCGGTAGCATCACTCGTCAAGCGAGATAACGTAGGGTGAAATATTGTAGAGAGGATGATCGTAGCGTTTATATCGACCCCATGACTGAATCTGTCGAAGCGGCTCAGCATGGAAGTGATATATTCGACGCTCCGCGTCATGGACAAGATTGAACGCGACACTTGCAAAGGTGAACCCATGAACCGCATATACCGACTCATCTGGAGCAAAGTGGCCAACGCATTGGTGGCCGTCTCCGAAATTGCCAAAGGACACGGCAAAGGCGGCATCACGAAACGAAAAATGCCAACCGCAGGTCGGGCCGTGCCCGACACGTCGGGCCCGGCCCGACCCGCATTACTGCGACCGCTCACCATCGCCATTGCGCTCGCCTTCAACGGCACGCACGCCCACGCACTCGATGC
>CAIZNF010000449.1 GCA_903934275.1 uncultured Nitrosomonadales bacterium | reverse complement strand
TTTCAGCTCGATAAAGTGTTGAGCGGCGTGGCCGCCGTCACCAGCCTCCGCGCGGAAGAAAAAGGTTTGGAACTTTTGTTTAACAGCGCGCTTGCCATTCCGAGAAAACTGGTTGGCGACCCGCTGCGGTTGGGGCAGGTGCTGACCAACCTGGTCGGCAATGCCATCAAATTTACGGAAACGGGCGAGGTTACGGTTCAAGTCAAGATAGAAAGCCAGATAGAAAGCCAGACGGCTATTCAGGGCGAGACTCCCGGCCATATTGTGCTGGGCTTCACGGTAAGCGATACCGGCATCGGCCTGACACCCGAGCAAGTCGGCAAACTATTCCAATCATTCAGCCAGGCCGATGCCTCAACCACGCGCAAATATGGCGGGACTGGCCTGGGTTTGGCCATCTCCAAGCGTCTCGTGGAGCTGATGGGCGGGACAATGTGGGTGGAAAGCACGCCGGGCAAGGGCAGTGTTTTTGCGTTCAACCTGCCCTTTACCTGCCTGCCCGAGGAGAGCCGCACCGTACCGGATTTGAGCGGGTTAAAAGTGTTGGTGGTGGACGACCATGACAGCGCGCGCCGCTTGATGTTGTCCCATCTGGTGTCGTTCGGCATTGAGGCGATGGCCGCCACCGGTGGCTTGGAAGGCTTGGCCGCGATCAAACAAGCCGACGAGACGGGGCATCCGTTTAGTGACGTGCTGGTGAGCTGGGCTTTACCCGATATGGACGGGTTGGAAATGGCGCGGCATATCAAGCGGGAACTGCCGTTACGCCAACGTCCACGCATCATTTATCTTTCCACCGCCAAACATAACGCGATGCTTGAGGAATCGGGCAGCGGGGAGTTGCTGGATGCGGTGCTCAACAAACCGGTCAACGCCTCCATGCTGTTCGATACGATTGTGGCAATCAGCTCGAGCCAGGGCGGATTAACTTTGTTTCCGGCGCGGAACGATACGCACGCCGACCTGACCGGCTTGCGTGTTTTGCTGGTGGAAGACAACGAATTCAATCAGCAACTGGCGCTCGCGTTGCTGACCCGTGCAGGGATAGAGGTCAGCCTCGCCTGCGACGGCGTTGAGGCGGTGCAGGCCGTGCAACCGGGGAAATTTGACGCGGTGCTGATGGATATACAAATGCCGCGCATGGATGGCCTGGAGGCAACGCGCAACATCAGGAATAACCCCGCTCTCGCCGATTTGCCCATTATCGCCATGACCGCCAATGCCATGATCGGCGACCGCGAAAATTGTCTTGCCGCAGGCATGAACGATTACGTGGCCAAGCCGATACATATCGACGTGATGTATGCCGCCCTCGCGCGCTGGACACAGCGCGACGTGCAGACGATCTTGTCAACCGCAATGGAATCGCGGCAGGTGCCCGGAATGCAGCCGGCTCTTGAACCGCTGGTTCTTGATGTTGGCAAAGCGATAGCCGGCATGGGGGGGGAGGATACCTACCTGACGGTGCTTGAGAAATTCATCTCCAATCAGGGGCAGACAGTGCAGTCAATACAGGGCGTGCTTGCCGCCGGTGACCGGCGCACGGCGGAACGTCTCGCGCATACGCTGAAAGGCATCGCCGCAACCGTCGGCGCGGGAACATTGTCTGAATCCGCACGCCAACTGGAGGATGCTATTCGCGGAGAAAACACCGAAAAATACCCGCAACTGTTTGAGGCCACGGCAACAAAATTAGCCCAAGTGGTTGCTGCCGCAGAAACCTATTTGCAAGCGCATACAGCCCCGCCTGCCCCGGTCACGGTCGATCGTGCTCCACCGGATATGGCGCAGCTCGGCACGCTGTTGGAGCAGCTGACCCGGCAATTACAGGCATTTGATTCCGAGGCCGGAGATACCATGCGCCAGATCAACCGGCAGATCAAAGGCACGGCAATCGAGCGTCGTGCCGCCCGGCTGGACCGGTACATAAACGATTACAATTACGAAAGTGCGCTGGAAGAAGTGCAGAAGTTTATTGCATCGCTGGAACAAAAACCGTAGGGTGGGCGCATCGTGCTTAACGCGAAACAACATCGGTCGTTGTGGGAGCATTCGAAAGTGGCGGACAACAAGCAAAAGCCCCTCTCCCCTTGCGGGAGAGACCGCAGTCGCCAATTTGCGCCCGAATTGAGTCCCATGAACCTGCGGGTGATCACTCCCTCTCCCACTGGTGGGAGAGGGCTGGGGAGAGGGCGGTGGCATGGCAACAAGTTTATTGCAGCGACCACACCCTCTCCCCCGCCCCTCTCCCGCTCGCGGGCGAGGGGAGCAAAACGGCAACCAGCTTGAGGTTCATGGGTAGGGGTTGGGGAGAGGTGTGAAAATCGCACCCGCCCACCACTTTCGAATGCACCTCCAAGCGGCACAGAATGACAAAGGAAATGACATGAACAAGCCCGAAAAAAACACCCTGCTGGTGGTCGATGACACGCCGGAAAATATAGATGTGCTGCGCGGCATACTGGGCACGGACTACATCATAAAAATTGCCAACAGCGGCCAATTGGCGCTGAAAATAGTGGCGGCGCAACCTCCCGATTTGATCCTGCTCGATGTCATGATGCCCGATATGGATGGCTATGAAGTTTGCCGCCAACTCAAGGAAAACGAGGCTACCCGGCACATTCCGATTATTTTTGTCACCGCGCTCAGAGAGGTGGCGGATGAAACGCGGGGCTTCGAGCTGGGCGCGGCGGACTACATCATAAAACCCATCAGCCCACCCATTGTGCATGCCCGCGTCCGCGCGCATCTGGCTTTGTCCGACCAGCGCCGCTATTTGGAGCATCTGGTGGTGGAGCGCACCAGCGAACTGGAGTGCAGCAACCGGCAACTGGAACAGACTCATCTCATCATGCTCCAACAACTGGGGCGCGCGGCCGATTATCGCGACAACGAGACGGGGATGCATATCGTGCGGGTGGGCAATTTCAGCAAGCTGCTGGGTCTGGCATCCGGGTTTTTAGAATCGCAGGCGGAGCTGCTGATGTACGCCTCCATGATGCACGACATCGGCAAGATCGGCATTCCCGACCATGTCCTGCTAAAGCCGGGCAAGCTGACCGGAGAGGAGTTCGAGGTCATCAAAAAACATCCAGAAATCGGCGCGGGAATCATCGGCGACCACGATGCGGAAGTGCTGAAAATGGCGAAACAAATCGCGCTGACGCACCACGAAAAATGGGACGGGCAGGGCTACCCGAGCGGCCTGAGCGGAGAAGATATTCCGATTGTCGGGCGCATCGTGGCGATAGCCGACGTGTTCGATGCGCTGACCTGCATACGCCCTTACAAACGCGCCTGGTCGATAGAGAGCGCACTGGAGCTGATCACCGATGAAGCCGGAAAACATTTCGATCCCGGGCTGGTCAAACTGTTCCTGAATATGGAAGCCGAACTGCGGCGGATTGCGCTTGAATACAGCGATGCGGCTGGTGCGCCATAAGGAAATATCGTCGGAATGCCTGCATGAACCTGTCCGCCAGCGGGATTTCAACTCAAAATCTATCCCGGTCAGCCACAACGTTAACGTAATAAATTAACTTTGAAAAAAGTCATCGTGGGAGCGCAACGAAGGGGCCAACCCATCCTACGCGAGCTGCGTTTGTTAATTTAACCCGAATAGTGAATAGAGCCTCAGTTCACGATTGTCTTTGCAGCGTGGGCGGTCAAGCAGCTTGATCTGGCGTTGAAGATCCCCCTCAAGGAACTTGAACAAACGAACCCTTTGGGGGAGTCTCTGGTTTTCCAAGACAAGAGACCCT
>CAIZNF010000448.1 GCA_903934275.1 uncultured Nitrosomonadales bacterium | reverse complement strand
GGATAGCCGCGCCAGTGCGGACAACATTATTCCCAGTTTGCAGGATGCGTTCAAAGACAAGAATACGTTGGGTGTGATTCTGCGCATCAACAGTCCCGGCGGCAGCCCGGTGCAGTCGGGCCAGATCAATGACGAGATTCGGCGCTTGCGCGCCAAGTACCCGAATATTCCGCTGTATGCGGTGGTCGAGGATATTTGCGCCTCGGGGGGCTATTACGTGGCGGTTGCGGCCGATAAAATATTCGTCGACAAGGCCAGCCTGATCGGCTCAGTCGGTGTCCTGATAGACGGCTTCGGCTTTACCGGAACAATGGATAAGCTCGGCGTGGAGCGACGCCTGATAACGGCTGGCACCAACAAGGGTTTTCTGGATCCGTTTTCGGCAGTCAATCCGGCGCAACAGGAATATGCCAAGCAGATGGTGGCGCAAATTCACCAACAGTTTATCGACGTGGTAAAGCAGGGGAGAGGCAAGCGTCTCAAGGAGGCACCTGATACTTTCAGCGGCTTGGTGTGGAACGGGCAGAAGGGCGTAGAGCTGGGCTTGGCAGATGGGTTCGGCAGCTTGGAATCGGTGGCGCGCGATGTCATCAAGGCCGAAAGTATTGTGGATTTTACCGTCAAGGAAGGCTTCACTGACCGCTTGGCGAAACGTCTGGGCGCGGGTGTGGCAAGCGCGATGGGATTCTCGGCGCAAGGCGGAGTTGCATTGCGCTGAGATTTTTCAATGTAAGAGCGGGCCATGCCTGCGACCTACGCGTCTTTTGTGAAAGAATTGCAAATCTAGCGCAACAGCGGCTTCAGTTCTTTCAGCACGTCGCGCATGATTTGTGGTTGTGCTGCGGTAACGGGATGCAAATTGTCGGCCTGAAATTCTTCAGGCGCAACGCTTTCCAGTAGAAACGGCAGCAGCTTTAAGTTGTGTTTTTCGGCCAATCGCGGAAATATATTCTGGAATTGGGTGATGTAGGGTTCGCCGTAATTTGGCGGCAGCCTCATACCGACCAGCAGCACTTTGGCTCCGAAATGCTTCGCTTGTATGACAATTTCATTGAGGTTGGCTTCGATATCCGCCGTGTTGAAACCGCGCAACCCGTCATTCACGCCTAGTTCCAGAATCACAATCGCCGGACGATGTTGCTGCAACACTTTGGTGATGCGCTGTCGTCCGCCCAGCGCGGTCTCGCCGCTGATGCTGGCGTTCGTGATGTTGAACTTTAAGCGCGTGCGCTTCAATTCCTGTTGTAGCAGGTTGGGCCAACTTTCTTCTACTGCGATGCCATACCCGGCTGATAGACTATCGCCGAACACCAATATGTTTTTTGCGGCATAAGCAGAGCAGGGCAACCACAGCGCGGCAACCAGTAAAATAATTTTCAACGTCGGCAAGGATAAATTTTTCATGGCAGCGATTGTGCAGTCTATCGGTCTGAGTAAGCAAGTGTTAAGCGGCGACCAGCCACTGACCATTTTGCACGAAGTAAGTTTCACGGTAAATGCCGGCGAGAGCTTGGCGATACTTGGTGCGTCCGGCTCCGGCAAGTCTACCCTACTCGGCTTGCTGGCAGGATTGGATGTGCCGAGTGGTGGTAGTGTGCTGCTCAATAGCGTCGACTTATTCGCGCTGGATGAGGACGGGCGCGCCAGGTTGCGCGGCGAATTGGCGGGCTTCGTATTCCAGTCGTTCCAGTTGCTGCCCTCGTTGAATGCGCTGGAAAACGTCATGCTACCGCTGGAGCTTGGTGGCGCAAACGACGCGCGTGAACGCGCCGCAGAATCGCTGTGCCAAGTCGGCCTGAGCGAACGCGCGCACCATCTGCCCAAACACCTGTCCGGCGGAGAACAGCAGCGCGTCGCGCTGGCGCGTGCCTTCGTCACCCGACCCAAAATACTGTTCGCCGACGAGCCAACCGGCAACCTTGATGCCGCCACTGGCGCGCAAATTATCGAGCTGATGCTGGAACTCAACCGCGCACAAGGCACGACCCTGATCCTCGTCACCCACGACGAGGCTCTGGCAAAGCAGTGCGGAAGGCAGCTAAGGCTGGAGGCGGGGCGGGTGGTGTCGTAGTTTTTCCCTCGCCCGTTTACGGGAGAGGGGTAGGGGAGAGGGCATATGAGCTTACTGGACAATGCAAAAGCATTACGCAGCAACCTGACCGATGCAGAGCAGAAGCTTTGGTATCACTTGCGCGCGCATCGTTTCTTGGGAAGAAAATTCAAGCGGCAAAAGCCGATGGGGCGCTACGTGGTGGACTTCGTTTGTCTGGAAGAAAAATTGATTATTGAGCTGGATGGCGGGCAACATGCCGAGAATGTCGAATACGACCATGTGCGCGATTCGTGGTTGAGAAGCGAAGGGTATACGGTGCTGCGGTTTTGGAATAACGAGTTGATAAATGAGATGGAAGGTGTGCTGGAGCGGATACGGTTGGTTTTTGATTCTGGCTCACAGACCCTCTCCCCTAGCCCCTCTCCCGTAAACGGGAGAGGGGAAAATATATGAATTTATTTCGCCTCTCCCTCAACCTCATGCGCCGCGACTGGCGTGCCGGGGAGTGGCGCGTGCTGCTGTTGGCGCTGGTGCTGGCAGTAGGCAGTCTCGCCACTGTCGGGTTGTTCGCCGACCGTGTACGGCAGGCTTTGAAGCAGCAGGCGCAGAGCCTGGTTGGTGCGGATTTGCGCATTGTTTCGGCGCGCCCGTTATCGCCGGGCTATCGCGTTGCGGCTTTGGCGCGTGGTTTGCAGGCGGTAGAGAGCCGCACGTTTTTAAGCATGGTGGTGCATGGCGATCAGACGTTGCTTTCCGAGATACAGGCGGTGGAATCCGGTTATCCGTTGCGCGGCAAGATTGTGATTGATCCGCCTTCTCTAACAGTTTCTACCTCGGAAAATCCCTCTCCTCAATCCTCTCCCGCAAGCGGGAGAGGAGGCGATCGAAAAAATCAATCATTGATTCCTTTGCACGGCACTATCTGGGTGAGCGGGCGGTTGTTGCGCCGCCTTGAGCTGAACGTGGGCGATGAGGTCGGCATCGGCAAGCAGCGCTTTACGGTGGCGGCACGCATTGTGCGCGATCTGGATCATGCCGTCGGCTTTGCCAGTTTTGCGCCGCGCGTGGTGATGAACGCCGATGATCTTGGCGCAACGGGTTTGCAGCAGGAGGGCAGCCG
>CAIZNF010000447.1 GCA_903934275.1 uncultured Nitrosomonadales bacterium | reverse complement strand
GCCAGACATCGCTGCCGGGTACGTCCCGACCTGCAAATTATTTTCCATTTGAGGGGGAAGTGGAATCAGGGCGGCCCAAACTACAGCAATTTTTAAACAACATCTTGCACAATGGTCGCGCTATGCGCCTTCTTTTGATGCCTCAATTTTTTTCGGGGCAAACCAAGCTAGTTTTCCCCTGAGTGTGACAACCCCACCGACAATAATCAAAGTCGGTGCTTGCAATTTTTCAATCTGTGCGATCCTGGGTAGCGTTGCCAATGTACCGCTGACGACGCGCTGATTTTGAGTGGTTCCCTGTTGCACGATGGCGGCAGGAGTACTGTCCGGCAAGCCGTGTCCGATCAATTCCGCGCAGAGTACTTCGAGGCCATGCAAGCCCATGTAGACCACGATAGTCTGGTTCGGGCGCGCTAGCGCTTCCCAGTCCAGATCCATGCTGCCGTCTTTCAAATGCCCGGTGACAAAAATACACGACTGCGCGTGGTCGCGGTGCGTCAGCGGAATGCCCGCATAGGCGGAAACGCCGGATGCTGCGGTGATGCCGGGCACGACTTGGAACGGGATGCCGTTTTCGGCGAGTGTTTCAATTTCTTCGCCGCCGCGCCCAAAAATAAATGGGTCGCCTCCCTTGAGGCGCAGCACGCGCTTGCCCTCCCTGGCAAGGCGTACCAACAGCTCGTTGATTTCCTCCTGCGGCAGGGTGTGGTCGTCACGTTTTTTTCCGGCAAAAATCCGGGTCGCATCCCGCCGCGTCATTTCCAGCACTGGTTTGGATACCAAGTTGTCGTAGACCACCACGTCGGCTTTTTGCATCAGCCGCAAAGCGCGGAAAGTCAGTAAATCCGGGTCGCCCGGCCCCGCGCCGACCAGGTACACTTCGCCGCATTGTTCTACGCTCTTATTTTCCAACATGCTGAGCAGCATGGATTCCGCACCGGCTTCGTCGCTCGCCAGCACTTTTTCGGCGACAGCACCTTCCAGCACGGTTTCCCAGAATATCCGCCTCATGGCTGGATCGGCGACATGCGCCTTGACGGTATCGCGGAACCGTGCGGCAAATGCGGTCAGGCGGCCATAACCTTGAGGGATATGCGTTTCCAGTTTGCTGCGCAACATTTTTGCGAGTACCGGTGATGCGCCGCCGGTGGAAAATGCCACCATCAGCGGTGAGCGATCCAGCACCGACGGCATGATGAACGTGCTTAATTTTGGATTGTCCACTACATTCACCGGAATATTCCGTGCTTGTGCATGTTGCAAAATATCCCGGTTGACTGCGCTGTCACCCGTCGCGGCGATGACCAGCACCGCCCCATCCAGATGAGCGGACTGAAAATATTCCGCGACATGCTCTATGTCCGGTATGTCGGCAAAAGTGGCGGAAAGCTCCGGTGCAACCACTTTCACCCTAGCGCCCGCATTTACCAGCAAAGATGCCTTGCGGCGGGCAACACCGCCACCTCCGACCACGAGGCACAGCTTGTCTTTTACATTCAAGAAAATCGGCAAAAAATCCATATTGAACTTTATCGCTGTTGCACTCGAACTACCTGTATGCCGGCAGCTTGTCGTGCAGGGGATAAATCACCGGCAGAAAAAGTATTGGCCGAGCGCTCGTAAAATTCGTGGAGGTTGTGCGGCATGTTGGCAAAATGAAGCCCCACGATGGAAAACAGTGCTCTGGAAATCTCGTTTCGCTGTGCCAGCGCCGCAAGCAGCACGAATGGAGCCAGCAACATGGCGCATACCATGGTCAAGGCAGTGCTCAACACGCGGCCTCACACTTGTCATCCAGATCGAGCGGCTCGGCCAATGCCTCGACGATATATCCGACCGGCAATCCGTAACACGCGGCCAACTGTTGCGGCGACTCCCCGCTCGCATGCAGCGATTCCAGCCAGCCTTGCAAACCGGTGGAAAGCGAGCGCCCGGCGCGTTCACCGTTTTTTGCTGCGCCGCTTTCCACGTCGTATTTGTTGGCGTAACCGCGCGGGGTGACCATCAGCCCGTCGCGCACGAAGGTATGCGAGTTGCCGATCAGCACGGTCGAGAGCATGCCGATGTCGCATTCGCTCATCTGCGCCAGCGTGGTGAATTCGATACTTTGCTTGGGGCGGTAGGCGGATTTGACAATAGCCACCGGCGTATCGGGGCGGCGATGGCGCAGGAACAGGCGCTGCGCCTGTTCAATCTGGCGCGTGCGGCGGCCGCTCTTCGGGTTGTACAGCGCCACCACAAAATCGGCGGCGGCTGCCGCATCCAGACGCTTGGCGATCACCGGCCACGGCGTGAGCAAGTCGGACAGCGAGATGGCGCAGAAGTCGTGCGTGAGCGGTGCGCCGACCAGTGCGGCACAGGTGTTGAGCGCGGAAGCACCGGGGACGATTTCCACCTCGATGCCTGATTCCGGTGTCCAGCCTGCTTGGAACAGCACCTCGTAAGTGGGCCCGGCCATGCCGTACACCCCTGCGTCACCCGATGAAATCAGCGCCACTTTCTTGCCGGCGCGCGCAAGCTCCAGCGTATCGGTGGCGCGATCTAGTTCTTCGGTCATCGCTTTTTTCACCACCTCCTTGCCGTCCAGCAAGTCTTCGATCAGCTTGATGTAGGTCGTATAGCCGACCACGGTATCGGCTTCGGCGATGGCGCTGCGCGCGCGCGCGGTCATGTGTTCGGCGCTGCCGGGGCCGATGCCGACCAGCATGATTTTGCCGGGTTGTTTTTTGGTGCTGGGGTTCATTGCGTGATCCTTGCGATGGAGACGGTTGCGTTGCGGCCATCCGGGCCGCGCAGTTTGTATTTCTCGACGAGCAACTGGCTCATGTCTGTTTCAGCCGCGAGCAGCGCCGCCGCCTCCGACACCGAAGACGTACCGGTATATTTGCGCACCACTTCGGACGGATTGGGTACTGCCACGGCGGACAACTCCGCCGCCGGATAAAACTTTATCTGCCAGCCGCGCGCTGCGGCAAATTGCAGCAAGCCCGGTTCGCTGGCCTTGAGATCGATGCTGGCTACCGCGCCCACATCGAAATCGTTGGCACCCGCCTGCTCCAGCGCCGCATCCACCGCCTGCGCGATGGTGTCGAATGGTGTGCCGCTATCGCAGCCGATGCCCAGCGCCACTTTCATCCTTGCTCCTGCGGTGGAATGTAAACCACCAGCCGGTCGAGGATGGCTTCATGCAATGTAGCGGGCAATACATCGTGTTTGCGCCGTGTGATCCACAGCACCGCGCCGTAGCTTGAAGGGTCAATGCCATCGATGTTTTGCAGCAACCGGATGTTGGCAGGCAGTGCGTTGCTGCGCCCGTTGGCATGGTGCGCCCACCAGTCGCGGCTGCCTGCTTCCTGCACCAAGGCCACCGGCTCTTCGTTGACCACGGCGGCGCTGGCGCGCAACAGCGCTTGCTTGGTGGCGGTAAAAGTCCAGCCTAGCTCGCGCCCGAGCAAATCCACCGCCAGCGTCTCGTGTGCATCCGATGCGGTGGTGAGCACCGGCAGCGCGCCCAGCGCGCGGGCAAGGCATTCAGCCAGTGCGTTGGCACCGCCCAGATGTCCGGACAGCACTGGTATGGCGTAGTGCCCCGCCCCATCCAGCACCACCACGCCGGGGTCACGTTCCTTGCCTTTCAGGTGCGGCGCGATCATCCGCACCATCGCGCCGAGCGGAACGATGGCGACGATGCCGTCGAAATGCTCGAACAGCGCGGGTATCTGCGCGCCGGTTTTACCGACATAACAAACTGCCGCGCCGGGTGCGGCCACTTCTGCTTCCGCGCGGAATTTGTCCGGCGCGTAAAGCTGCGCGCCCGGCAATGTGGCGATGATCCGGCCTGCGAGCGCGATGCCGTGGCGCGTGATGGCAACAACCGCAATGCGCTGGTTTGGGAAAGGCCTGTTCATGCCGTTTCGATTTTCTTGCGGCAGCCGCGCCGTAGTTCGCCGCGCACTCGGCCCGGATTCTGCACCAGCATCAGCGAGAGGTAATTCACTTTTTCACCCTTGAGGCTTGCCACATCGCGGACGATCCGCTCGTCCGGTGCGCCGACCTTCTCGATGAAACAACTCGTGGCAAGAAGCCCTCTGCGTTCGAGCAGCTCGACGATTTCGTCAATCATGGGTTTGACCTTAAACAGCACCAGCGTATCGAACTCGTCTATCAAATGGTCGATCACACCGATCCCGTAAGCGGCAGGAATCACGGCAAGGGTTTCATCCTCTTCGGCGAGCGTGATGCCGGTCGCGGCAGCCGCCGCCGCAAAGGACGACACGCCGGGAATCGTCTCCACTTCGACTTCGGGCGCAAGCTGGCGAACCACGCGGGCGAGATGGCCGAACGTGGCGAAGGTCGAGGCATCGCCCTCGACGAGAAACACCAGATCGCGCCCTTCGGCAAGCAGCTCGATGGTGCGCGCCGCCGCGCGCGCCCAAGCCTTGCCGAGAATCTCCGCATCGCGGGTCATCGGAAAAACGAGGGCTTCTGCATCGGCGGGCACGGCGAGGCCGCCTCGCTCGGCGATAGCCAGAGCGTATGAACTTTCTTCGGCCTTCTTGACCGGGTAGAGCCAACGTGCGCCAGATTGCAGCGCGGCCCAGGCGCGGCGCGTAATTAATTCCGGATCGCCGGGACCCAGCGAAGCGCCAATCAGTTTTCCATAACGCTGGTTATCGTTCATCTTAAAACCTCAGTTCAGTCCGCAGATTACGCAGATTAACGCAGATTTTCAGAGGGTTGTAGGCGAATTCCACCGTTACCCCAAAGGTGTGCCTGCACTCAAAAGTTACTTGCTGTTTAATCTGCGGAAATCTGCGTAATCTGCGGACAGCTATGTTTTTTAGGTTCATTTAATTTCCTTTGTTGTTGTGACAATCCACACCGGGTTCTGTGCGGCAAGTCGGTGCATGTCGAGTATCGGCTGGCTGCGCGCTGCTTGCAGTTGCACTACCTCCCATGTCGCGCCTGCTGCCGTGAGTGCGCTTGTGGCCGCAGCGAGGTTTTCGAAGGTCACGAAATTCATCACCAGCCGCCCGCCCGGCTTGAGACGCGACAGCGCCAACTGGATCAGCGTTGCGAGTTTGCCGCCCGAACCGCCGATAAATACCGCGTCGGGGTCGGGCCATATATCGAGTTGATCGGGTGCCTTGCCTTCGAGCAAGGTGTAATTGGTGGCGCGCAAGCGCCTTGCATTTTCGCGCGCATTGGCGGCATCTTCCGCATTTTTTTCGATCGCCCACACATGGCCGCGACGCGCGATGCGTGCGGCTTCCAGCCCCACCGAGCCGGAGCACGCGCCGATGTCCCATACGATGCTGTCCTCGGTCAGGCCGAGCTTGGCCAGCGATACCGCGCGCACTTCCAGCTTGGTGATGAGGCCTTTCTCCGGCTGGCGCTGCACATATTCTTCATCCGCAAACCCGAACAGGGCGCGGCGCGGCTGCGGTGCGATACGTTCAAGCACCACGATATTGGGAGAAGCAAATTTGCTCGCCGCCGCATCGGCGAGCGTCAAGTCGGCGCTGACTTCTTCGTCTGGCAACAGCAGGCGCGATGCCACCGACAGGCGCAACTCGTCGCTGTATCCGGCCGCCAGCAGCGCGCGCGCGATGCGCTCCGGGCCATTTTCCGGGCTGGTGAATACCGCGAGCAAGTCGTATTCGGCAACGGCGCGCACCAGCACATACAGGCCGTGCTGCGGCGTTGCGCCGGTGCTCCATTCACCCGCATCCTTGCCGTGTACCGAGATGATCTGCGCCTGCTGCCAAGGCCGCCCGAGGCGGGCGAAGGCAAGTTGTGCCGTAGAGAGCGCGGGTAATATCTCGATGCTGCCTGCACCGATCTTGTCGAGCAACAGGTTGGCGATGCCGTGGCATAGCGGGTCGCCGGTGGCGAGCACGGCAACCTTCCGGCCTTCAGACAATGCCGCAGTTATCCATTCCGGCACGCGCAGCAACGCGCCATCCATGTCGTGTTGTTTGGCCTGCGCCGAAAGATGCGGCGCAACCAGCTCCAGCGTGCGCCCCGCGCCGATCACGCAGGACGCTGCGGCGAGTTTCGCGCGCGCCTGATCCGACAGCCCGATCCAGCCATCGTCCAGAATGCCGATGATCGAACAGGGCTTCCGATCCCATTTCTTCAGCGATACTGCGTTGGCTTCCTCGCTCGCTCCTTGCTGTGCTACCTGCACTATCTGCGTCGCTCGCTTGTCGCCGCCTTGTCTCACTTTCGAACTGGAATCGGAATTATGCATGTTCTGATTCTTCCACGGTAACGATGGGCTTGCCCGCGAAATCGCAGGCAAGCACGGTGAGCCGGTGTGGCCCCGGATAGACCGTGCGCAGTGTGCGCAACGCACGCTGCGCCAGCGCGCGATGGAATACAACGGCAAGCCCCATCTGCTCCAGTTTTTCTGCGGCAAAGCGCGCGGTTTCTGCGCTACGGATTTCTTCCACCAGCCCGGCGGGCGCGCCCACTTCGGCGGCGACTTCCGCAATCAGGTCGCGATCCACTTCCTTGCGCCAGGCATGTGTGACCGGCAGCCCCTGCGCGATCTTGGTGAGCTTGCCCACCATCGCGCCGACGATGATGTGTTCCATTTTGTGTTTCAGTGCGGCCTGAAAAGCGGCCCTGGTAAAATCGCCCATCTGTACGAAACAGGCTTCGTCAAGTTCAGGAAAATTCCGTAGCGCGCATTTCTCGGTGCGCCCGCCGGTGGTGAACACCACGCTCTTCTGCCCTTGGGCTGCGGCCACTTGCACCGCCTGCACCACGCTCGCGCGGAACGCCGCAGTGGAATAGGGACGCACGATGCCGGTGGTGCCGAGTATCGAAATTCCGCCGAGGATGCCGAGCCGCGCATTGAGCGTTTTCTTTGCCATCTCTTCGCCGCCCGGCACCGAAATGGTCACTTCCAAGCCATCGCCCGCCGCCAATATCGGTGCGCCTGCCGCCTGCACGTTTTCGATGATGTTGCGGCGCGGAACAGGATTGATCGCGACTCCGCCCACTTCGAGACCTAGGCCGGGTTTGGTCACGATACCTACGCCCGCTCCACCCCGCAATGCGACACCGCTGCCGCCGGGAATGCGGCGCACATCGGCGGTGAGGTGCGCGCCGTTGGTCGCATCTGGGTCATCGCCCGCATCCTTGATGCTTACCGCATGCGCCCACAGGCCATCCACACGGCCCTCGGTGATGTGAAACGCGACGCGTTGCGCATTGGGCAACAGGCACTCCACCTGTTCCGGCACGCTGCCCTGCACCAGCCCCAGTGTGGCCGCCGCAGCCGCAGCGGCGGCATTGGCTCCGGTGGTGAAACCGTTGCGGTTGCCGCGCCGGCGCTTGCTATCGCCTTTGCGCACCTTCCCGGTTGCGGCAGCGCTGCTCATGGTATTCAGGCGGTTTGTGCTTCGCGCTGCTGCGTTTCGGCCAGCGACAGGAAGGCGTGCAATGCGGACACCACCAAGGTGGAACCGCCTTTCCTGCCCTCGGTGATGATCCACGGCACATCCTGCTGTGCGGCCAGCAGCGATTTCGATTCGGCGGCGGAGACGAAGCCCACCGGCATGCCGATCACCAGCGCGGGCTTCGCGCCTTCCTCGCGGATCAGGCGCACCACTTCGATCAGCGCGGTGGGCGCGTTGCCGATGCCGACGATGGAGCCATTGAGCAAGCCCAAGCGATGTGCCTTGCGCATCGCCTGCACGGCGCGCGTACTGTTTTCTTCTTTGGCTTGCGCGATCACATCGGCATCGGAAATGAATTGCCGCACGGTCAAGCCAAAGTGTTTGAGGCGGATGGGAGAGAGGCCGACGCTGATCATTTCCACATCGGCGACAATGGCCGTATTTCCCCGCAGCACGGCGGCGAGTCCGGCCTGTATCGCGTCGGGATGGAAGCGCGCCAGCCCGTTGAATTCGAAGTCGGCGGTGGCGTGGATCATGCGCCGCACCAGCGGCCATTGTTCGGCGGTGTAAGCGTGGTGCGCAACTTCGCGGTCGATGATGGCGAAGGAATCGTGCTCGATGGCGGCTCCTGCCGCGGTGAGTTGTTCGGTAACGCGGTTGCTCATGATGTGTCCTCAGTTTGAGCGCACATGATCGTGCGCGTGGTTATGGTGGTGGTCGTGGTGGTGGCCATGATGATGATTGGGCGCCGCAGCCAGGCGGTATTTGCAGCCGTCGCACTCCAGCATGCCGGCCAGTTTGCCATGGTCATGCACGCGTGCATCGGCAATCGCATAGATACCCTCATCGAAACCGAAGTATCCGCCCAGTGCAAAGGCGATATGCGGATAGCTCTGGCGCAAGCGCGCAACTTGCTGCCCGATGCGTTCGATCAGCACGCCGGTGAAAAGATAAATCGGCTGGATCACGATTTGCGTCATACCAAGTTTCACCTGCCGCTGCACCACAGTTTCCAGGCGCGGCATTGTTATTCCGGTGAAGGCGATGTCCACCAGGTCGTGCTGCATGTCCTCGAATATCCAACGTGCCATCTTGGCAATTTCGCCGTTGGCAGCTGCATCGGACGAGCCGCGCCCGAGCAGGATGACCCCGGTGGTACGCGGATCTGGTATCGCCAGGTCGCGCAGCAAGTGGTCGATGCGCTGACGCAGTATGTCGTAGATTTCGCGCCCCATACCCAGGTGCGGTGTACAGATGAATTCGACACCGGGGTGGCGCGCGCGCGCGGCATCAACCGCATCGGGTATATCCATTTTGACGTGGCCTGCCGCATTTAAAATCAGCGGCACCACAATCACTTTTTGACTGTTGGCGGCGGCGTTATCCAGCCCTGCATCCAGCAGCACGTCGGCATATTCGATGAAGCACACTTCGATGCGCCAGTCGGGATGGCGTATGCGCCACGTTTCGGCGAAGCGCAATATTTCTTCGTTGCCCGCGGTCTTGCGCGAACCGTGGCCCATAAGCAAAATCGTTTCGTTCATGATGTCTCCTTGTGCGCTGTCTTCACGCCCTTGCGGAAGCGGTGGGTGAATCCGGCATCATACAATTTCGATCTCTTCAATTCAGGCCACTGGCGCGCTCCGAGCGCGGGGCTGACAATGATCATGGCCTGGCTGTTGATCTTCTGTTCCCGGCACTTGTCGCGAATATCGGCCAATGTGCCACGGATGATTTTTTCTTCATCGGGCCAACTTGCCTTATGCACCACCAGTATCGGCGCGTCGTCGCGCCAGCCTGCCGCCAGCAATTCATCCCTGACCTCGCCCAGCAGCGTGATGGAAAGAAACACGCACAGCGTGCTGTGATGTTGCGCCAGTTCCCGTAGCGTTTCGCCCTCCGGCATCGGGGTGCGTCCCTCCATGCGCGTCAGGATCACCGTCTGCGTGACTTCGGGCAGCGTCAGGCTTTCCACCGCCGCAGCCGCCGCAGCCATCGCCGAGGACACACCGGGCACCACGCCGACTTCGATGTCCGCCGCATCGAGCGGTTGCACCATTTCGATCAGCGCGCCATACAGCGTCGGGTCGCCGGTTTGCAGGCGTACCACTGTCGCATGCTTGGCTGCACGGTCGATCAACCATGCGGTGATCTCTTCCAACTCCATGCTCTTCGAGTCGCAAATCTCGCATGCCGAGTTTGCCCAGTGCGTGGTCGCTTCGGCGACCAGCGAACCCGCGTAGAGTATTGCTCCCGCACTGGCTACCAGGTCGCGCCCCTTGACCGTGATGAGATCGGGATCGCCGGGTCCCGCGCCAACGAACCAGACTTTACCCATCAGTTGGCCAGTTTGAGCGATTTCACCGCGAAACAAATATCGACAATCTTGCTACCTTCATGACGCTTGAGCAGGCGCAATGCGGAGTAGGTCAACAGCGGTTCGCAGGCGACCAGCACCAAATAGGAGGAGGCAAAAGTTGCCCAGGCGGCAAAAGAAGTTGAGACATTGCTCATCGTCAGCCAGAAACTCACCATTACGGCGACACCGCTGTAATACATAGCATCCAGCTTGAGAATATTTTTCCAAGTGATAACGCTATCCTGTTCGCGCAATTTTCGACCCAGCGTGTAATGCACGGCGATCAGAGGCACGATCAACGACAGGCTATTTACTGCCAGATGCGGCAAATCCAGCGGATCGAACAACACGCCTTGCAACAGCAGGCCCACGGCAAATCCGATCAAAGTAGGCACAAAGCCCAGCGTCAGATAAATCACCATCGCCCCGACGAAGTGCAGTTCGGACGGCCCCACCTTGACGAAAAACCCCTGCATGAACAGCGAGAAAAATACCGCCGCCACCAGCATGCGCACGATGTCGGCCGGGTTCTTGATCAGGTCTTTTGCATAAGTAAGCAGCAATCCTGCCGCGCCGATGTTGGCAGCCAAAATTTTGGCTTGAGCGATGATTCCGGGTTCGATGTGCATGGTGTTCTCCTTTATGGTTGATGGATTGAAAATGAGTTACGGGGTAAAAAAATGAGCGGCTGCCGGCAAATTCGACGGCAGGTAATAATGCAAATAAGAGGCGTGCAATCTGCCTTTGCGATACACGGCTTCCGGCTTGCCGCGCGCACGCACCGGTGTGGTTGTTGCAACGGGTTCGCACGATGTCTGCATCGCTGAATGATGGAAGGTGTGGCCGCGGAATTCGCCTTCGGGCTGCGACACGCTGTGCATGCCGAGATTGGCCAGCTTCTTCTGCATTACCGCGTGGCCCGGCAATACACCCACCATCTTGGCTTGATTTCCTTGTGCGTCGGTCAAAGTTTCCAGCAGATAGAGCATGCCACCGCATTCGGCAAATATAGGTTTGTTCGCCGCGTGATGCGAGCGGATCGCATCGCGCATCGCCGTGTTGGCTTGCAGTTGTTGCAGATACAATTCCGGGTAGCCGCCGGGTAAATACAGACTGTTCGCTGCGGGCAATTGTGTGTCTGTCAGCGGGGAAAAAAATTCCAGCTCGGCCCCCAGCGCGTGCAGCGCGTCGAGGTTGGCGTGATACAAAAACGAGAAAGCCGCATCGCGTGCCACGGCAATCCTGACGTTGGCAAGCTTGCGTTGCGGTGTCGCCGTATTGGCAGTCGCAAACGCGACGGGTTCGGGCAAGGCAACGCATGTTTGTTCCGCCAATTTGCTTGCGGCATGGGCGATGCGCTGATCGAGATCGGCGATTTCCTGAGCCTGCACCAGCCCGAGGTGGCGATCCGGCAAGCTCAACTCGGCATCGCGCGACAATGTGCCGAATCGCCCTATGCCGGATGGCAGGCTTTCTTTGAGCATGTCGGCATGATTGGGGCTCGCGACGCGATTGGCCAGCACGCCGAAAAATTTAACGTCCGCCCGGTAATGCATCAGCCCGTAGGCGACAGCGCCGAAAGTCTGAGCCATTGCGCTCGCATCGATGACTGCCAGCACTGGGACACCGAACAACACGGCCAGATCGGCGCTGGAAGGTGTGCCGTCGAACAGCCCCATCACTCCTTCGATGAGTATCAGGTCGGCTCCCGTAGCAGCCTGATAGAGCAATTCTCGGCAATGCGCTTCGCCCCCCATCCATAAATCAAGCTGATAAACCGGATGGCCCGACGCGCGTTCCAGAATCATCGGGTCAAGAAAATCCGGCCCGGTCTTGAACACGCGCACATGGCGACCCTGGCTGCGGTGATATGCCGCAAGTGCGGCGGTGACGGTAGTTTTGCCCTGACCGGAGGCGGGTGCGGCTATTAGCAAAGCTGGGCAATGACGTACTGTATTCATAAAGACCTCCGCACAACGTAATGAGCGCAGGTCAGCCGAGAAAAAAAGGGGTGACAAACCGGAATGTATAGGCTGTTACATGAGGATTTTGAGCCATTTTTCGACGACGGATCACCAAGCGCAATAGTTGTGCAGCGGCCTTTCATAGTTCGATACCCTTTTGTGCCTGGATACCGGCACGGTAGGCGTGTTTGATGTCCCGCATTTCGGTGACGGTGTCGGCATAGTCGATCAGTGCATCGGGTGCGGCACGACCGGTCAACACCACATGCTGCATCGCCGGGCGGGCTCGCAATACGGCAAGCACTGCTTGCAGGTCGAGATATTGGTGTTTGAACGCGATATTGATTTCATCCAGCACCACCAAATCCACTGCGGGATCGGTGAGGAACGTTGTTGCCTGTTGCCATGCGCGGCCTGCGGCGGCAATATCGCGCTCACGGTCTTGCGTTTCCCAGGTGAAGCCTTCGCCCATCACGTGGTAGCTGACTTCGGGAAAACGGCGGAAGAATGTTTCCTCGCCGGTGGAAAGACTGCCCTTGATGAACTGCACCACGCCCACTCGCATTCCATGCCCCAGCGCGCGCGCCACCATGCCAAAGGCGGCAGAACTCTTGCCCTTGCCATTGCCGGTATTCACCAGTACGAGGCCGCGTTTTCCGGTGGCACCGGTTATTCCCGCATCCACCACGGCCTTCTTGCGCGCCATCTGTTGTTGGTGGCGCGCATTGCGCCCATCTTCCGAACTCATGGCAAGACAACAGAAAACAGCTCGCGCGTGCCGAACAGGTCACATGACGCAGCGGTAAAAAATTTGTTTGGGGTTTGCAAAGTCATTTCCCGTCAATTGGCTCAAGCCTTGGGAAATGCAGCGGAAGGCGACTTCAGAAGGGGAAATAGCACAACATCAGCTTTCCACCATCCATGCGCCGCCCGCAGCATTTCCGATCTGTGTAATCAGGTTCGATTCCTGCATTCAAGGCCGATATACGGGCTCGCAAGACAAAACGCATCGCCTTCCCATGATCGCTCACAGTGGCATATTGACACGTTCACACTTGCTTACCGTTGCGGGGGCAGCACAGGTATTTCACCTGTTTCCCGTTTAACCGGATGGCGCAAACCATCCAGCACCTCAATGCAGCGGGCAGTATAGCAAATATTTAGAAAACACAATTGCTCTTGAAATCAGGCTCATATTTGTTTTGCACAAAGGTTAATTTTGACAACATCGCCCCTATCGTGGATTATTCCGCCGCTTCAGGTGTCCGTCGCCGCAGGGTGACGGGAGAATCGGGAAGGCGGTGCAATTCCGCCACGTGCCCAACGCTGTAAGGATGATGCTCCGGCAACAAGCCACTGGTGAATACCGGGAAGGTGCCGACGGCAGATGAATCCGAGTCAGAAGACCGGCCTGAAGATTTGTGCGCTGCAAGGATAAGCAGGGCACTCATTTTTTACACAAGGGGAATAGCAATGAAAGCAGAACAATCCAATCAGGACATCCACGCCTTTACCGCCGAAGCGCGCGAAGCCATCTATCAAACCATTTTTTCGCGCCGCGACGTGCGCGGCCAGTTTCTTCCCAAAGCCGTACCGGACGGAGTGTTGAGCCGCATCATCACCGCCGCCCACTACGCGCCTTCCGTCGGTTTCATGCAGCCGTGGAATTTCTTGGTGGTGCGGTCGGGCGAGATCAAGCGCAAGGTGCATGCCGCCTTTTCCGACGCACATGCCGAAGCGGCGGAGATGTTCGAAGGCGATAAACGCGCTACCTACAAGACGCTCAAGCTTGAAGGCATCCTGGAATCTCCCGTCGGTATCTGCATCACCTGCGATCGCGAGCGTACCGGCCCGGTAGTGGTTGGGCGCACCCACATGAAGACCATGGATCTTTACAGCAGCGTGTGCGCCGTGCAAAACCTCTGGCTGGCGGCACGCGCCGAGGGTCTGGGTGTGGGCTGGGTAAGCATTTTCAACCAGAGCGCATTGCAGGAAGCCCTCGGCATTCCCAAGGGCATCACCCCGATCGCTTATCTTTGCGTCGGCTATGTCAGCCATTTCTACGCCAAGCCGGAACTCGAAGCCGCCGGTTGGCTGCCGCGCATGCCGATTGAAGAGTTGGTGTATTTCGACCAGTGGGGGCAGAGCGATGAACAGCAACCCCTGATCGGGCAGTTGATTAAAGACCAGGCAGCAGCACAAGCGGCAGCAAACGCCGCCGCACACCAGACTGTAACCGGCTTCGCCACCTGAGCGTGGGGGCGGACGAGCCTGAGCCAAAAATGTAGGTCGGGCTCTGCCCGACATGGTGGGCAAGTACATCTCTCTCTAACTCTCTCCCGCAAGCGTGAGAAAGGACAAACGAGAAGAGCAATTGTTAACTCTGCCCACCCTACGGCTTCGTTGAAAAATTCTTATCACGTTTTGACATCATTTGACTGGTAAGTAACTAGTGTTTGCCAGAAAACCTCCACTTCTCAATAACTGCGCGGTTTCATGCAGACTTTAATTGGATCGAAGATTCGCTGAAAAACTGAATTTGCAGGCTTTCTACTACAGATTTATGTGGCAAGGCATAGGTT
>CAIZNF010000446.1 GCA_903934275.1 uncultured Nitrosomonadales bacterium | reverse complement strand
TTGTTTCAAAAACATCGCGGCCTAGAGACCGCTCCCACAAAACCAAGAATTGCGATCTGGGGGGCTCTCATACAACAACCAATGTTGTTTACGTTAATCCGGGTAAATCGTGATCAAATGTAGGTGTCGGGCTATGCTCGATATGGTGGGCATGGCACACCTTTGGTACTTGATTGGCTCCGGTAATGGTCATTCACCTCTTTCCGAAATGGCGTTAACCGGCAGCTCTATAATCATTGCTTGATCTCCACCACGCCGTCCACCCCGGCAATACCGCCAAGCAAGCGACCCGAGCTGGTGCGAACCTGTATGGTTTGTCCCTCGCTCGCATTGCTCAGTGCGATGCCTTCGTTGCGTATGCTGAACTTATTGCCGCGTACAATAAGTTGCACAGCCTGGCCCTGCACGATGCTGTAGGGCGGACGCAGCATCTCTTCACGCAATATCTGTCCCGCTGTGATGCCATGACGTAGCACTTTACCGACCACTTGCTTGGCATCTGATATACCGCTTGATTGAGTGGTTTCAGTGGGTTGTGTGGCAAGGTCTTCTTCGCGCAGTGTGTAACCCGGCGGCAATGCGCGTGCGCTGATCAGCAGGTTGGTGCTTACTCTGATCTGCACCGGAACGGAAATGCTCCATCCACGCACTTCGTTGCAACGCACCCTGACGGCTGTTCTGCCGATGAGTTTGCCGCCGGTCGGCAATAAGACCTCAAGCTTGCGGCATTCGGGCAGCGAGATACGGCGATCAATTTCCTCGACTTTGAAGGTGATTTTACCGGGTAGGCCGGATGTTTGTTGCTGCACGAAGGCAGACACAGCCTCCTTTATCAGCGCATGATCTTGTGCGCCGGTGGCTGCTGTCGCGATGGATTGCAGCAACAATAGTCCAATCAATAGAAGTTTCTTCATGGCACGTATTGTGCGTGTTGCGGGCTGTTAAGGGAAGTAACGGATAAGCCGGAATTAAGGGGGGAAATTGCCGTTATTCGGCAAATGGCAAATGCATGTCGTGATTTAGGATGCCAGTCATGTTAAGTGGTAATAAGTGCCGCCAGAAAATCTTTAAGAATAAAGGGAGCTTCTATAAATTCAAAATCCTAAGCGAGACAAGGCGCGAGAAAAATTTTAGCGCGCCGCATATGTTTGATATGCAAGCGATAAAATTTATTGAGCAACGCCGTATCGCGACGGAGTTTGGATTTATAGAGGTTCCCTAAACAGGAGGGCGTAATGGTCAATAAATTGGACGATGCTCTGCGCTTTCATCAAACCGCATTGAACTTGCGTGCGGCGCGCCAGGAGTTGCTGGCATCTAACATCGCCAATGCGGATACGCCCAACTATAAAGCAAGGGATGTCAATTTTGCCAGTGCCTTGCAGAATGCGCTGGCCGGAACGCCTTCAAAATTGCCGGTCATACAAACCTCCCCGATGCATTTTGGGGGTAGTACTGGCGATTCGATTCTGGGCTCGCCGGTAATGTATCGCAGGCCCGTCCAGCCCAGCGCCGATGGTAATACTGTAGACATGGATGTGGAGCGCGCACAATTTGCCGACAATGCGTTGCGTTATGAGGCTAGTGTGAAATTCGTCAGTGAGCAACTGAAAGGGATGTTGTCTGTAATACAAGGCTAGCATAGTAGGTCGGGCTTTGGCCCGGCATGTCGGGTTGAACCCGACCTACACGCGTCTCTTGCGGTTGGCATAAGCCAGTCCACCCTGCGGTTATTTCTGCATCTGTTTGATTTTGTACGGTGGCGCAAGGAATCTGGTGATCGGACGTGAGGTAAGTGCGAAGCAAGAGTGAACCTTGATCAACAGGTCGGGTCGGATTTAAGGAGTGGTGAGTATGTCTCTATTCAATATATTTAATGTGGCGGGGTCGGGAATGGCCGCGCAGTCGCAGCGCCTGAACGTCGTGGCGAGTAACTTGGCGAATGTCGACAGCACTACCAGCGCGGATGGTCAGCCCTATCGCGCAAAGCAAGTGGTATTCAGCGCGATGCCGGTAGACGTAAGTGGTGCGCAGGGGGTAAGAGTGACCGAGGTGGTTGAAGATAATTCACCGATGAGAATGATTTATGACCCCAAACATCCGATGGCCGACGAAAAGGGTTATGTATCAATGCCGAACGTGAATGTGGTGGATGAGATGGTTAACATGATCTCGGCATCGCGCGCCTATCAAAATAATGTCGATGTAATGAATACCTCCAAAACGCTGTTACTTAAAACCCTGACTATCGGTCAGTAATGAAAGGAAATTGCCATGCCTATTACGCAAGCAAGTAATGCCACATCTTCGACAAATGCCGCTACTGCCGCCGCCGCTGCAACAAGCAGTTCAGCAGCCAGCACGCAGGATAGGTTCTTGAAGCTGCTGGTTACGCAGATGAAGAATCAGGATCCGCTTAATCCGATGGACAATGCGCAGGTGACTTCGCAAATGGCGCAACTCAGCACGGTATCCGGGATAGATAAGTTAAATGTTACTTTGCAAGCGTTGAGCGATAGCATGAGTACAAACCAATCGCTGCAAGCGGCCAGCATGATAGGGCATGGCGTGTTGGTACCGGGCAATGGCGTTGATCTGGCTAACGGTAGCGCGTATGGTGGATTTGAATTAACGCAGAGCGCGGACAACGTAACGATTTCGATCAAAGACAAGGCGGGCGCTCTGATGCGCAGTATTGACTTGGGCCCTCAACCGGCCGGAATGGGAAATTGGCAATGGGATGGCAAGGACAGCCGCGGTGTCAATGTGGCGGATGGAAGCTATACCTTTGCCGCTAGCGCACTTCAAGGCGGTAGCCGAGCCGATGTTTCGGGGCTGCAATTCGGTATGGTCAATAGTGTATCGCAAGGCAAGCAGGGCGTGACGTTAAGTGTCGGTCAGCTGGATGGTATCGCGATGTCGCAAGTCAAACAGATTCTTTAAGCTGGATTGATATTAAAGAAAACTTCCAAGCCGGATGAACCGGAATTAAAAATGAGAAGTTTTTTCGTAGGTTG
>CAIZNF010000445.1 GCA_903934275.1 uncultured Nitrosomonadales bacterium | reverse complement strand
GGCGCGCGTACTTCAAGACGACTTACGTGTGCCTGTAACCTTAGAAGCGTCTCGTCCAACTCGGCGATCTCCGCACGCACGGTTCCCAACTCAGCCAATGCATCGCGCCGTGATTGATTCAATGTATCGGTGTGGCGATTTCTGGTTTCGGCCAACTCCTGAACGGAAACACCTATCTCTTCTGTCAGTCTTGCTATTTCACCTGAAGCCGTTACTTTCGCCCGACGTGTTTCCAGTAGCACTGTGCGATTGACCAATTTTCGGGATGCGAGATCTTCACGCATTGTGGAAAGCTCGCCTGTCAGAGCTTGTTGTTCCAAGGCAACGGATAATGACTTTTTGAGTTGGCTGATACGCTGGGTGCGCTGGTCGATTTGACGCTCCAATATGGAAAGAGTCGATTTCAGCGTATCCAATTGTGAGGTATAAATATCCCGTTGATTAGAAACCATGTCTGGCTGTTTTATGTCGAGTTTAGCAAAGTCGGGCTTTCTGCTTTCAGTGAACGCAGTTAGACGCTCCTCGCGTAGACGCAGCGAATCGAGACGAGCCTTTGTTTGCCGAAAATCGGCAAACGCCTGCGTGCCATCGATACGCAGCAACACTTCGCCTTGCGCCACAAGCTTGCGCTCCTCAGTGAGTACTTCCGCTATTATTCCGCCATCCAGATGCTGTACCAATTTAACACTTCCTGAAGGTACGACTTCCCCTTGAGCGTGGGCCACCTCCTTCATGCGCGTTAATGCTGCCCAAAACACAAATATCAAAACTAGTGCTCCGACAATAAACAGGGTGGGCCGGACAAAAGCGGGAATTAGCTCATCTTCAATATGAATGCTCTCCGAAAGTAGGCTACGCTCACGTTTCCCTAGAGGGGTTTTATGCGGGGATTTAGATTCTTGCGCTACAATTTTTTTCTTGTTGAATATCATTTTAGCTTAGCTCCGACATAACTTGATCTTTAATTTTTTCAAACGGCCCCATAGAGATCATGGTGCCACGCTGCATCAGGATTACGCTATCTGCCAGACGCATGTGCGCAGGGCGATGAGAAACCATAATGACTGTAGAACGCACGCGCAACCATTCCACGCACTGCACTAATGCCTCCTCCCCTAGCTCGTCCATTCCGGCGCCCGGTTCATCGAGCAACACGATATCGGCTGGTTTAAGCATAACTCTAACGAGCGAAAGGCGTTGGCGAAAACCATTTGAAATCTGAGAAGAGCCTTCATTGGAAATGCGGGTATTGAATCCCTGTGGAAGTGCTGCTATATCCTCGGCCAGACCTGCCATTTTCGTGGCCCAACTTAATTCCGCATCGGATGCCATTGGATTCGCCAGACGCATATTTTGCGCCACCGTGCCATAAAATAACTCACAACGCTGCGGCATGTAACTGATGTTACCGCGCAGAGTGGCGGCAGAAATTTGGCGTATATCAACGTTATTGACGCGGATGCTTCCTGCTTGTGGAACATAGATGCGATCGATCAATTTGAGTAGGGTGGATTTCCCCGAGCCATTTCTCCCCGCGATCACAATGACTTGTCCCGGTGCCACTGAGAACGATACGCCCAAGAGGACTGGATCGGCATCATTGGCAAAACGAAATGATACACGCGCAAAGGTGAGCCCACCCCCCTCAGCAGGCCTGATAGTTTGTAGCACACCAGATTCCGACTCTCCTTTGAGGCGCATCAGGTTTTCGACTTGGCTTATGGAGGAACGAATATGAGTGATTGCTGTTACTGAAAGAAAAATATTCTGCATCGGGCTATTGATACGCCATAGGATCATCATGGTTGCCACCATGGTGCCGTTGCTGATATCGCCGCGTATCACGAGGTAAGCAGATAATGCCAATGCTATCAAACCGGTACAGGAGTTCAGTATATGCGCCATGCCATTGATGCGAGCATGGAATTGATTATTTTTGAAATTGGCCATGACCGATTTGCCGCTTAATTCGCGAAATCGATTTACCCAAGATTGGTCCACACCCACAGAGCGGATGGTACTCATGTTGGTTAAAGTGTCACTCAAGAATTCCCTGCGCGCTGTGGAATTCGCTCCTGATTTTGCCACTGAGATTTCGCTGTTTTTTCGGGTAAATAACCACAGTAGGGTTAAAAAAAGTACTGATGCTAGCATCACCAGTAATACCCATGGATTGATAACGGCAATGGCAAGTAACAACACCTAAGTCGAAGGTAATTCAAATGCCAATAATGCAGCCGGCCCAAGAAAGAAATCGCGCAGGCTCTCTAGGTTTTTAAAACGCCCTACTTGATTACTGACCGTCGCACCATCGGTGTACGTTGCTGGCAGGCTGATGATGCGCTTAAATAGGGTGTTACCCAGAATGTACTCGAAACGACCACCGACAAAAGCCAGAACCTTGCTCTTGAGGTTACGCAATAAACCATCGGTAACAATTGCAATAAGCACGCCGATCATAATGAAAGACCCCATCACAATATCGCCGGAAGGCAACACCAAATCTAATATTGCACGCACAAACATGGGCGGGGCCAAAGCGAGCATGGCGCTTGCTAAAGTGAGTACAAATACCAAATTTATGTGACTTTGGAATCGTAACAATATTCCACTGATCCAGCTTGATTCGGCGCGGCGAGATTGACGCGATTCATC